>WTHO01000172.1:0-1647 GCA_011523115.1 Halieaceae bacterium
TGGCTGCCTACGGTGTAGCCGGTCACAGGCACCTTCCCGAAATGGAGCAGGGCTTGTCCGGTATGACCGATGAGGCGATACAACTCACGTTTGTGCCGCATCTCGTGCCAATGAGTCGCGGCATTCATGCAACCTTGTTCGCTAGGCTGACATCATCCGACGTCGATCTGCAGTCTTTGTTTGAGACCCGCTTTGCCGCCGAGCCGGCAGTCATGGTGCTCCCGAAGGGTGCCCACCCGGCAACGCGCGACGTGCGCGGCGCCAATACGTGTCAGCTGTCAGTGGCGCAGCCACAGGGGCGCGATACCGTCGTGGTGATGTCTGCGATTGATAATCTGGTGAAAGGGGCGGCGGGTCAGGCAGTGCAATGTATGAACATTCTGATGGGTTACCGCGAGACCATGGGTCTTGACGGTATTGCGCTGGCACCCTGAGCGATAGGGTAATTTGGGCTCATGAAAAAACATCAAGAGCGAACAATGGTGGTGCGAGTGCACCCACACGCTTGGCGGTGGCGCGCAGGCGCCGCGGCCGGCGCCTTATCGGTCACCCTGTTGTTGGGGTATTGGTGGGGTGCGAGTAGCGATAGCGAGATGCCTTTTTTTGACAGCCCCGAAGAGAAACTGCGGGATCAGGTGACACAGCTCTCGGTCGAGCGCGATACCGACCAGCAAACGCTGCGGGATCTGCGCGCCAGCCTTGCAGACCAAGCCGCAGAACTCAACGAAATGCGCGACATGTTGGCCCTCTATCGGGGGGTGATGGTACCGAATGGCAGCGAGGAAGTTGTGGTGTTGAGACCGCCGACGGTCGAGTATGACGCCATTAATCATAGCCTGCAGCTGGTCTCACTCGTCCATCGCGGTACGGGTGACGATGAGATCTATCAGGGCCATCTCTCCGTCTTGGTGGAGGGTTCGCTCGATGAGCAGAACCACATCGTCAACCTCGCGGCCCTTGACACCGGTCAAGAAAGTAGTGTATTTCCCTTGAGATTCCGGTATTTACAAAAGGTTCAGGTAGCAGTTTCTCTACCGAAGGGCTTCGTACCAGAGAGTGTTGTGTCATCCCTCAGGCTCGATGAACCGAGGGTCGTAACACGGGAGCGGCGCGATGCACTGGGTGATGCCACCGCCATCGTGGCAGTAGCGCGGGGCGCCGAGAGAAACGCAACCGATAAAAAGAAGCAATGATCAAAGACAGGATCACTGGAAAAAAAAGAGCAATCACGCGTAACGCAAAGGAGGCTGTTGTGACCAACTCAGCAGGTAGAACGACTTTGATTTCACCCGGAACCACTGTCAGGGGCGACATTTCTTTTACCGGGCATCTCGATATCGAAGGTGAAGTCAACGGCAGCATTCAGGCGGAGCCGGGGCAAGACGCCATCCTGCGCATCGTTGAAGGCGGCAAAGTGGCAGGTGAGGTGAAGGTGCCTCATGCCATGATCAACGGTAAAGTCGAGGGCGATATCCACGCCACCGAGCGTCTCGAGCTCGCCGAGCGGGCTGTTGTCGACGGGGACGTGTATTACAACCTGATCGAAATGGCGGTGGGTGCCAAGGTCAACGGCGGATTGCGCCACACCAGTAACGTGGCTGATGATCTGGCCGCGAAGCGTGAGGCCAAAGCGGCGGAGACCATCCC
>WTHO01000172.1:1747-11277 GCA_011523115.1 Halieaceae bacterium
ACGTGGCTGATGATCTGGCCGCGAAGCGTGAGGCCAAAGCGGCGGAGACCATCCCGAACCCTAACCCTAACCCGAACCCCACGATTTCCTGATCCTTCCGTAAGCCGTCGGGGATCTGCTTTTTGCGTCCCCCTCGGTGTTTTTCAGTAGAATACGGCCTTAACCACGACGGTCCACAGGGAGCCCGACGCCATGACAGTGGTCGAAGCCTTTGACCCCAATGAAATCCGATTGACCGACAACGCGGTGACCAAGGTCCGTGCGTTGGTCGAGGATGAGGGCAACCCGGGCCTGAAGCTCCGCGTCTATATCACGGGCGGGGGTTGCTCGGGCTTTCAGTATGGCTTCTCTTTTGACGAAGCCGTCAGTGAAGACGACATGATTATCGAGCGTGACGGCGTTACCGCCTTGATCGACGTCATGAGCTATCAGTATCTGGTCGGTAGCGAGGTGGATTACTCCGAGGGCCTGGAAGGCTCCAGATTTGTCGTGAATAACCCCAATGCCACCACAACCTGTGGCTGCGGTGCGTCATTCTCAATTTGAGCTGATGCCCGCCGGGTAAATGGCGCCCAACACCCGCTCGCCGGCGGCGCCTGTCACGCTCGCGATGTTGCCCGGCTGACCAGCCAGCGTTTGCTCCGCAAGCCAAGCAAAAGCCCAAGCCTCGACCCACTCGGGATCAACACCGATAGCTGCGGTGCTGGTCACGACGGTCGGCGCTAATCGAGCGGAAAGCCGCTCCATCAGCAAATCGTTGCGGGCGCCCCCACCACAAATGCGCACCACCTCATAATCCTGAGCCTCCAGTGCTCTCGCGATGCTCTCCACCGTTAGCTCGGCGAGGGTTCGCTGCACATCTTCGGGTGACTCCAGGCCCGTCAGTGCGCCCGCCAGCCATTCAAGATCAAAATACTCGGGGCCGGTACTCTTTGGGTTGGGCTTGAAGAAATAGCGGTCTGCAAGCAAGGCCTCGAGGAGTCCCTTGATCACCTGACCCTCCGCAGCCCACTTGCCACCCTCATCGTAAGGCTTTCGTTGATGTCGGCTTATCCAGGCATCCATGAGCGTGTTGCCGGGCCCGGTATCCCACCCGGTAACGCCTCCATCGGCAGAGATAACGCTGACATTGGCGATACCGCCGATATTGACGATCGCAGTGGGTACAGCGGCGTCAGCCAGTCGTGCGCGGTGGAAGGCAGGGACCAGCGGTGCACCCTGGCCACCTGCAGCCATATCTCTGCGGCGAAAGTCGGCGACGACCGTGATGCCGGTCAACTCGGCCAGCCGATTGGGGTCGCCACTCTGACAGGTGTAGCGCGCCGCGCCGTCGGGTTGATGCCGGATCGTTTGGCCATGGTTACCGATGGCGGTCACCGCGGCGGCCTCAACGGATGAATCGCCGAGGAGTTGCTTGACAGCTGATGCGTACTCCTCCGCCAACAGCTGATCCAATATCGCCATGCGGTGTAATTCGTTATCACCTGACTGGCGAAAGGCGATGATCTCGTCTCGCAGTGACGAAGGCATGGCGCGGTGATGTGCGCCCACAAGGTGGCTGTTAGCCCCTTCCGTTGAGACGAGCACGGCATCAATGCCATCAGCACTGGTGCCTGACATGAGTCCAATGAAGTATCGGTGCTTCACTCTGCTGCAGCCAATTGTTGCGCGTTGCGCAGGCTGGCAAGTTGCCGGGTCGGCTGCTGGATCGCCGCGAGATAGCGCGGCAGTTCTTCCTCCGGCAACGAGCGCGCCTTGGGCAAAATTTTGTGCACGGTGCGGGGGTTGCGGTGCACGCCATTGACCAGAAATTCGTAATGAAGATGTGGCCCCGTCGCCGCGCCCGTGGATCCCACCGTGCCAATCACCGCACCTTGCTTAACGCGGTCTCCCTTTTTGACCTTCAGTTTGTGCAGGTGGAGATAGTGCGTTTCAAACTGCTCGCCATGCTGGATGAATACATATCTGCCGTTGGGTCGCGTGTAGCCTGCCTCGATGACGCGACCATCCCCTGCCGCATAGACCGGCGTACCTCTTGGTGCCGCGTAGTCAGTGCCTCGATGCGGTCGTTGCGTTTTGTAGATGGGGTGAAGTCGATTGGGGTTGAAATTCGAGCTCACTCGCGTGAAGTCAAGCGGTGCGCGCAGGAACGCCTTACGCATGCTGACGCCTTTTTCATTGTAGTAGCTGGTATCACCCTCGAGGTCGGTGTAGCGGTAGGCCTCAAATGTCTCGCCGCGATTGGTAAAGCTGGCAGCCAAAATGGGTCCGTCGTCGAAGCGCTGACCATCCAGCATCAGCTCCTCATATAAAACGTGGATGGTGTCGCCTTGGCGGGGGTCGAGAACAAAGTCGATGACCCCTCCGAAAATACCCGCGAGCTCCATGATCATGGCATCGCTCAAACCCGCTGCGGTGCCGGCGAGAAAGAGTGAGGTGTCGATCGTCATGGACACGTTTCTGGCAGAGCGCTCGGGCTCTCTGACCTGATCAGTGGCCACAAAGCCGCCAGACTCCAGTGTGTAAAGCGTGGTCAGGAGCGGCGACTGCACATGTCGCACGGCGATCAGTTCACCGTCGTTATCTGCCTGAAAAGCCACCGTCTCGCCCGGATAGACGCGTCTTAATGAGCGACCATCACTGGCCCGTGCCACCCGGTAGAGATCGGTATCGCTGAACCCTGCCCGATTGAATATCAGGCTCAGGTTGTCGCCGTTGCGAACCCGGAATTCTTTCCACGGCGGTATCAATGGTTCAGGGGCGGCAGAGACCGCGACCGGGGTCGGCGGGGGATCCGCAGGGGTCACCGTGGCGGCCATCTCTGCGTCTGTGGGCGCTGGTGGCTCGCCCTCGCCTTCTGGCCCAGACAGTGTCAGACCGAGGACCATCAGCAATGCGCCCACCGTCGCAAACCAGACAACGGGTCGGCGATGAAGCGGTACTTCCGGCGCTGCGATTGGCGTAGCACCGCGGGGGCTGGGGTTGCGAGGCATGTCGTCCCGGTTTTAGACCTTCACATCGCCGCCATTATACTCAGCCATGAGAGCCCTTCGGCGCATTGGGTTGAGAGATCTGTGGCAATGCTCCGGGTCCCCTCGCTGCAGGTTTATGGGATACTCTGCCCGCGGCCTGCAGGGTGCGCCCGTCACGCCAAGTTGATATTCAAGTCGAGAGAAAAGACCTCAGGCCATGTCCAGTGAACTTCTAGATGATCTTCGTGCCCGGGATCTGATTTTTCAGGTCGCGGGTGAAGATGCCATCGATGAATGGCTTTCTGCGGCGCCGCGGACGCTCTATTGTGGCTTTGATCCCACCGCTGACAGCCTCCATATCGGCTCGTTGGTGCCGCTTTTGGTGTTGCGTCGCTTTCAGGCCGCCGGGCATCGACCCATTGCGTTGGTAGGAGGCGCCACTGGCCTGATCGGTGATCCGAGTTTCAAGGCCGCCGAGCGGCAGCTGAACACCCCGGAGGTGGTGGCGGACTGGGTCGCCAAGATCCGGGAGCAGGTCAGCCAGTTTATCGACTTTACAGGGGACGATCCGGCGCTGGTGGTCAATAACCTTGATTGGATGGCGCAGGTCAATGTGCTCGACTTTCTGCGTGACATCGGCAAGCACTTTTCGGTCAACAATATGATTGGCAAAGAATCAGTTCGGCAACGGCTCGATCGCGAAGGCGCAGGCATCAGCTTTACGGAATTCAGCTACATGATTCTACAGTCCTTCGATTTTGCCGAGTTGTATCACAGACATGGTTGCGGGTTGCAGATTGGCGGCTCCGATCAGTGGGGCAATATCACCGGTGGCATCGACCTGACTCGTCGCCTCCATGGTGGGCAGGTATTTGGTTTGACCTTGCCTCTCGTGACCAAAGCCGACGGCACCAAGTTTGGCAAAACCGAATCGGGCACGGTCTGGCTGGATGCCAGGCGGACTTCCCCCTACGCCTTCTACCAATTCTGGTTGAGCACGGCCGACGCAGACGTCTATCGCTTTCTGCGTTACTTCACCTTCCTGCCCGTGGCAGAGATTGACGCCATTGAGCGGGCCGACGCCGAGCGCACAGGGCGCCCAGAGGCTCAGCGCATTTTGGCGAGGGAGGTGACACAGCTCGTCCACGGTGATGAGGGGCTGAGCGCTGCTATGCGCATCACCGAGGCGCTCTTTTCTGGTGATGCGGCGGCGCTGGGTGAAACGGATCTGCAGCAGCTGGCGTTGGACGGATTGCCCTCGAGCCAACTCGATCGTAACGATCTGCCGCCCACGCTGACACAGTTACTGGCGCAGGCGGGTTTGGCAGCAGGCAAGCAGATCAAAGATGCGCTGGCGCGGGAGGCCGTGCTGATCAATGGCCAGCCCGTGAATGGCGGGCCGACCGTAACCAGTGAGGATGCGCTCCCAGTAGAGCGGGCACTCCACGGTCGTTTTTATCTCGTGCGCTTCGGCAAGAAAAAGTACCACCTGTTGATCGATGGCGCCTGACGCGCGCATTGGATGAGGACGCTCTATCTACTGCGGCACGCCAAGTCGAGTTGGGACGATGCGTCCCTGTCAGACAGCGAACGCCCGCTTAACCCGAGAGGCCGGCGCGATGCGCCGAGAATGGGCAGGGCATTGGGGAGTCAGCTCGCGCCGATGACCTTCCATATCAGCCCGGCTGAGCGGGCACGCCAGACATTTCTCGGTCTGCAGCCGCACTGGCCGGGGTTAACCAAAGAGCAGGGTGTCGTCACGCCAGCGCTCTATACCTTCAACTACCGGGGCGTGCTCGACTGGGTGGCACAACAACCGGGTGCGCAGCGGCACCTTGCTTTGGTTGGGCACAATCCGGCGTTCACCGAGCTGATCAATTATCTCGCAGGCCCGGGTACCCTCGATAATCTGCCAACGGCCGGCTGGGCTGAGCTCAGCTTGACGCTGGATGATTGGTCAGGCATCTACGGTGAAGAGGGCAAGGGCCAGTTGGCGTACCGATTATTCCCCAAGGATCTGCAGGACGAGGCACGATGATTCCGGTCATCTTTGGGTTGTCGGGACCGACACTCACCGCTGATGAAGCGGCGCTCTTTCGCGAGTCTCAGCCCGCGGGCTTCATTTTATTTGCCCGCAATATCGAGCATCCCGCCCAGCTGAGAGCGTTGACGGACAGCCTCCGCGATCTCACTGGTCGTGAGCAGTTACCCATTTTGATTGATCAGGAGGGGGGGCGCGTGGCCAGATTGGGTCCACCCCATTGGCGGAGCTGGCCCTCGGCGGCGGCGCTGACTGATCCGACTGGGGCGGCGACAGAGTCGTCGCTGCTGCGCACCGCAGAGCGGGTCAAATGCAATTACGAGGCCTTGGGTCTGGAGCTCGCTGCCGCCGGCGTGACTGTGACCTGCGCACCGGTGCTCGACCTGCCGCAACCCGACGCCCATGACGTGATTGGCGACCGGGCTTTTGGCAGCGCGGTGGAGCCGGTGGTGGCGCTCGGCCGCGCCTGCCTCGAGGGCTTACAACTTGCCGGTATTGCAGGCGTGATAAAGCATATTCCGGGTCATGGCCGCGCGCGTAGCGACTCCCACGAGAGTTTGCCTCGCGTTGACGCAGTAGCCAGCGCACTGGCGCTCGACTGCGCGCCTTTCAAGGCCTTGTCAGACGCGTCCATGGCGATGACGGCACATGTGGTTTACGAGGCCTGGGATGGTGACGCCTGCGCGAGCGTGTCAGAGCGTGTGATTCAGGAGCAGATCCGGGGGCAGATTGGGTTCGACGGATTGCTCATTAGTGATGATCTGGATATGAAAGCGCTGACGGGTGATATACCGAGCCGTGCGGTGGCGGTGCTCGAGGCGGGTTGTGATATCGCGCTCAATTGTTGGGGGCGGTTGGATGACATGTTGGCCATCGCCGAGCGGGTGCCTGCTATGACGAGTGGCGCGTCCGACCGGCTCGTGCGTGCTTGTTCTCCGCTGGGTGTGGTGCATGACTCGCAGGCACTGTCGGCGCGAATGGCTGCCCTCATCGCCCGGCGCGACGCGCTCTGAGTGGTGTCACGGGCGGGGGGTGCATTGATGAGACGATTCCCTACAATGTCGTGATGCGACGATGGTTCAACAACTGCCCAACCGGGCTGCTCCTGCTTGTATTTCTGACAGGCTGTACCGCATCGACGCCTGCGCGGGACAGCGGTGTTACTGCGGGGGAGAGTTGGCAAGCCTGCGAGGGCGAGCGACCGAGAGTCTGCACGATGATCTATGACCCGGTGTGTGGTCGGCGCGGCGATGGCAGTCTCGATACCTACGCCTCGCCCTGTAACGCCTGCGCCGATGTGGCCGTCTCGGCCTGGCATCCCGAAACCTGCGAGGAATAATATGTCGCTGACCAACCGCATTCTTCTGGCTATGCTGGCCGGCATTACCCTCGGCTCGGCGCTTGAGTGGCTGATGGGGGTGATTGACCCGGAGTCAGGGTTACACGGATTTATCCAGAACGGTCTGATTCTCGGGTTCTTTGACGTCTTGGGCCGGATCTTCATCGCATCGCTCAAGCTTCTGGTCGTGCCTCTGGTGATGGTGTCGCTGATCTGCGGTATGAGTTCACTCGGTGCCAGCAGCCGCATGGGATCGATTGCGGGCAGAACCATAGCGCTGTATCTGTTTACCACGGGTGTTGCGGTGAGTTTTGGCCTGACGGCCGCCATGCTCCTGGGCCCGGGTAACGGCATTGAGGTCATGACTTCGGCGGCCTATGAGGCCAAGGCGCCGCCGCCGCTGACCGATACGCTGGTCAATATTTTCCCGAGTAACCCCTTTAAGGCGATGGCCGACGGCCAGATGCTGCAGGTGATCGTGTTTGCGCTGTTGGTGGGCTTTGCGCTGACCCGGTCAGGTGAGGCGGGCGAGCGGATTGCCAACTGGTTCCGCGACATGGAAGTCATCGTCATGAAGATGGTCGGCATCCTGATTGAGCTCGCGCCGTATGGCGTGTTCGCACTGTTGACCAAACTCTTTGCCACGATGGGTTTCGGCACCATCGTCGATCTGGCCGCCTACTTTTTTACGCTGCTCGGCGTGCTGCTCTTTCATGGGCTAGTGGTTTATACGACCTTGCTCAAGACGCTGACCGGCTTGAGCCCCGCGATCCTGCTGCAAAAAATGCGACGGGTCTGGGCCTTTGCGTTCTCCACAGCCTCCTCGGGCGCGACGCTCCCTATCACCTTGCGCACTGTCGAGAAGCGGCTCGGCGTCAGCAAAAGTGTCGCCGGTTTCTCGGTACCCCTGGGCGCCACCATCAACATGGATGGCACCGCCATCATGCAGGGCGTGGCGACGGTGTTTATTGCCCAGGTCTATGGCGTGGATCTCACAGGCGGTCAGCTCCTGATGGTGGTGTTAACGGCCACGCTCGCCTCCATCGGCACCGCCGCGGTCCCGGGTGTGGGCTTGATTACGCTGGCGCTGGTATTGCAGCAAGCAGGCCTGCCCGTTGAGGGCGTCGCACTCATTATTGGTGTGGATCGATTCCTCGATATGGTGCGCACCATGGTTAACGTGACGGGTGATGCGACGGTCGCCACGATTGTCGCGTATCAGGAGCAGCAGCTCGATCAAAGCATCTACCTCGACCCGGATGCCGATCACGATGGTGATCTGGAGGATTCTCATACGACAGGAGCGGCAGCATGACGTTGAAGGTGCAGGTGGTGCCGGTCACGCCGTATCAGCAGAATTGTTCGATCATTCAATGTGAAGCCACAGGCCTCGCTGCGATTGTCGACCCTGGTGGTGATATCGAGCGCATCGAAGCGGCGATTACCAAAATGGGCGCCACCGTCGAAAAGGTGTTGCTAACCCATGGCCATCTCGATCATTGCGCGGCAGCGGACGTGCTCCGTCAAAAGCTCTCGGTGCCGATGGAGGGGCCAGAGCAGGGAGACAGCTTTTGGATCGACAAGTTGCCCGAGTGGTGCGAGATGGCCGGCTTCCCGCGGGCAGAGCCCTTCACGCCGGACCGCTGGCTGGAGGATGGCGACACGGTGACCGTCGGTGAGCAGACGCTCGAGGTGATTCACTGCCCCGGGCACACGCCGGGTCATGTTGTTTTTCTGCACCGACAGACCCAGCTGGCGTGGGTGGGCGATGTGATATTCGCCGGGTCAATCGGCCGCACGGATTTTCCCATGGGCAACCACGAGCAGCTGATCCACTCGATTCGCGAGAAGCTCTTTCCCATTGGCGACGACATCCGCTTTGTGCCCGGGCACGGCCCGGATTCAACCTTCGGTCGCGAGCGGGCGACTAATCCGTTTGTGGCGGATACGCAATACGGCTGATTAGCGGCGGGGGTAGGGCACGCCGGCAAAGACGGTGGCCTTGACCTCAATCTGTCTGAGCGCATCCCCCGGCACGGTCATGGGGTCTGCCGCGAGCACCACAAAGTCGGCGCGCTTGCCGGCGCGAATAGAACCGATCTCGTTTTCGCGGCCGATCACCCGGGCCGCACCCGAGGTGACGGCCTCCAGCGCAGACGCCCGCGAGAGCCGCTCTGTCGCAAGGCCTTTGGCACCGCTGATGGTTTCGCGCTCACTTGCGGCCCACACCAGCGTGAGGGGGGAGAGCGGCGCCATGGGGGCGTCCGAGTGCAATGTGAGTGGCACGCCGTTGCGCTCCAAAGACCCCAGACGCGTCATCTGCGCCGCGCGGTCAGGCCCTAACCAATCCCCGGAATACGCCTCGGAGAGAATGTAATGGTAGTAGGGGTTCACCGAGGCCTGGGCGCCCAAGGTTGCGAGCTGCGCACTCTGTTGCTCGGTGCTGTAGGCGAGGTGTTCCACCGTGGAGCGGTGATCAGGGCGGGGGAAGTCGCTTTGCAGGCCTTCTACCAGTCTGAGGAATCGATCCACTGCAGCGTCGCCATTGGCGTGGGCGTGGAGTTGAAACCCGGCTCGCCAAAAGACCTCGCCGTAAGCGCGTAGCACGGGTTCGGGTACCATCCACACGCCCTGGTGGCCGTCCAGATAGCCTGGCGCCCCCATTTGTGCGAGGCCTGAAAAGATCGCGCCGTCGATCATCAGCTTGAAGTGATTGCCCACCATGACGCGCTCGTCATTCTCGGTCTGCCATTCAAGGATCTCTGCCAGCGCCTCCTCGGGTGTTTTTCCGCGGGTCAGAAAATCGACAATGATCGGTGTCAGGATGAGTCGTACCGGCACGGGGTAGGCGTTGGCCGCCGCCCGCACCCCGGCGATCTCGCCAACCGGGTTGCCGTAGATGCCCGTGCCCATATCGAGCGCGGTGGTGACACCGGCCTGATGCAACATGGCGAGAAAGTTGAACATGCCGCCGCCGAACCGTTCGGGCGTAAACAGAAATCCCAGCTTCGGGACCACGGCTTTCAACCCGTTCTCGTAAAAGTGCCCGCGCGCCCAGTCCGCGCCCTCGTCCATTTGTGCATCGGCCTCGGTCACGCCGAGTAACGACCAGGCCGCGTCATTGCCAATGAGTTCATGGAACGAGCGATGCCAGAGCATCACCGGTTGGTCACCGAAC
>WTHO01000092.1 GCA_011523115.1 Halieaceae bacterium
CATCTGAAACCTTCTACTGGCACGACTATGAAACCTCCGGTGCCGATGTGGCAGAGGATCGGCCCTGGCAGTTCGCAGGGATCCGCACCAACGCTGATCTTGAAATCATCGGTGAGCCGCTGACGCTCTACGCGCGACCCGCTCCGGACCGGCTTCCGCACCCGGCGGCAGTGCGGGTGACGGGCATTACGCCGCAGGAGGCCGAGTCGAAGGGTCACCCCGAGGTGGAGTTCATCCGGCGGATTCACGCTGAGCTCGCGCAGCCCAACACCTGCGGCATTGGTTACAACTCGATTCGGTTTGACGATGAGATTACCCGCTTTGCCCTGTGGCGTAATTTCTTCGATGTCTATGCGCGGGAGTGGCAGAACGGCAACTCTCGTTGGGATCTGCTTGATGTGACCCGCACCTATCGCGCGTTGCGGCCTGAGGGTATCGAGTGGCCGTTGCGTGAGGATGGTCAAACCAGTTTTCGACTTGAGCACCTGACCGCCGCCAATGGGATTGAGCACGGTGCCGCGCACGACGCCCTGGCGGATGTTGTGGCGACGATCGAGATGGCGAAGTTATTGCGACAAAGTGATGCCGAGTTGTTTACGACTTTGTTCCGGCAGCGCAGCAAGCGTGCGGTCGGCGCGTTATTGAATCTTGAGCAGTTGACGCCACTGGTTCATGTCTCAGGCATGTTTGGTGGCGCGAGGCACAATCTGGCGGTGGTCGCGCCCGTGGCCTGGCACCCACGCCATCAAAGTGAGGTGATCTGCGTGGATCTCGCCCGGGCGCCAGATTTTCTCGCGCTAGCGCCCGATAGAGTGCGAGAGCTACTTTTTGCACCCCAGGACGAGCTGCCAGAGGGTGTCGAAAGACCGCCTATCAAGACGGTCCGGCTTAACCGGGCGCCGGTGCTGTTACCCGCAAGTTGGGTGGCGGGAGCGACGGCAGAAAGATTGGGGTTGCAAGGTGATGCACACCGCCGTCATCTCGCGGCACTCAGAGAGGCGCGAGCTGCTGACCCTGCCAAATTCGTGGCGCGTTTTCAGGACATTTGGGAGGAGCGGGCGTTCACCGATCGTTGCGACCCCGATGTCATGCTTTACGACGGTTTTATCGGCGACGGAGATCGCGCCCTCTGCGAGCGGGTGTTGTCGAGCTCCCCGGAGGCACTGGCGACGCAGGCCTTTCCCTTTGAGGACCAGCGCTTGCCAGAGTTGTTGTTTCGCTTCAGGGCGCGCAACTTTCCAGACACCTTGAGCGAAGACGAAACCGCGCAGTGGCATGAACACTGTCGTGAGCAGATAGAGCATGGCCCTTTCACTTTGCAGCAATTTGAGATCGAACTGGCGGAAGAACGCGCCCGACCAGAGGTGACCAGTGCGACGCTTGCGGCGCTGAATGAACTGGAGACCTGGGTGATGGCGCTGTCGGCACGGGGATGAACGGCGCTACAATACTCGTCAGTTAAGGTGGGTTAGCGCCGGCGGCGACAGCGAGCCCCGCTCCCGCTCGTCAGGGGATGATGCCCAAGTGCAGTGAGCACTGGTTTACCGCGAGTGTGGGTAATGGCGGGAGAGGGGACAACTGCGGGACTTGTCTCTTTATGATTCAGAAGTGGGGTGAAATGCATGGAATTTGCCGGTAGCCACATCTTGACGGTCAGCCAGTTCGAACGCGCCGATGTTGAGCGCTTGTTTGCCGTTGCCGATGCCATGCGACCCTACGCACATCGAGAGCGGCGCACCAGGGTGCTCGATGGCGCGATTCTCGGGTCGATGTTCTTCGAGCCCTCGACGCGGACCCGCATCAGCTTTGGTAGCGCATTTAACCTGTTGGGCGGCGAGGTGCGTGAAACCACGGGCTTTGAGCACTCGGCGATCGCGAAGGGTGAATCACTTTACGATACCGCTCGAGTACTGAGTGGTTACTCGGACATCATTGTCATGCGGCATCCCGAGAACGGATCGGTGGCCGAGTTCGCTGCCGCAAGTCGTGTGCCCGTTATCAATGGCGGTGACGGCGCCAATGAGCACCCAAGTCAGGCATTACTTGATCTCTATACGATTCGATCTGAGTTGGAGGGCCGTGATCGTGGCTTGGACGGGCTGCGTATCGCGATGGTGGGGGATTTGCGTTACGGCAGAACCGTACACTCGTTGTCCAGGTTGCTCTCATTGTTTGACAGCCTGCAGGTGAGCCTGGTCTCTCCCGAGGCACTTGGTATGCCCGCAGAGGTCGTTGACAGTCTTCGTGAGGCGGGCCATCAGGTGCTCGAGACCGACTCGCTCGAGACGGGTATCGCTGATGTCGATATCGTTTACAGCACGCGCATTCAGGAGGAGCGGTTTGCGAGCCGCGAAGAGGCTGATGTGTACCGGGGTCGTTTTCGGCTCAACCAAAGCGTGTACACCGCGAATTGCGAGCCCAATACCGTGATCATGCACCCCTTGCCAAGGGATTCCCGAGAGGGAGCCCAAGAGCTGGATATTGATCTCAACGATAATCCGAATTTGGCAATTTTCCGGCAGAGCGATAACGGCGTGCTGGTGAGGATGGCGATGTTCGCGCTGATTCTCGATGTCGCCGATCAGGTCTCGCAGCACGACGAGCCCGTGAACTGGTACACGGAGCGACGGTTTTGACAGATTACCGGCCTCGTTACGGCGCTGGCGACGTTGAAGTGATGCGCCGCGAGCAGAGTTTCAATGGCTATTTTTCAGTCGAGACCCTCACCATTCGGCACCGGCTTTTTGAGGGCGGCTGGACGCTGCCGATTCGCCGGGAACTTTTTCAGCGCGGGGATGCAGTGGGTGTATTACCGTGGGATCCTTTTTCCGACGAACTGGTGCTGATCGAACAGTTTCGAGTAGGAGCGCTGCGTGAGCAGGAAAGTCCCTGGATGCTTGAGCTGGTGGCGGGCATTGTCGAGCCTGGTGAGTCTGATACGGCGGTGGTGCACCGTGAGGCGGACGAAGAAGCAGGATGCACCTTGGGAAGGTTAGCGCCGATCGCGACGTTTTACCCCAGTGCAGGGGCGTGCTCCGAACAGATCCGCCTGTTTATCGGTGAGGCAATGAGTGCGAGACCGGGCACGGTGCAGGGTCTGAAGACTGAACACGAGGATATTCTGGTGCATCAGTTACCCCGCCGTCAGGCGCTTCGGATGCTCGATCAGAATGAGATCAACAACGGACATACGCTGATTGCACTCCAGTGGCTGGCCCGGCACGGTGATCGCTTGAGAGCTGAATGGGTGGCGTCCAGTGATGTCTGACCGGGTTCGGTTAGCGGTTAAGAAGCGTGTCTGATACGGTCGCTGAAGATCCCAAGCTAGCGAGGTCAAGCGCGGTTGTCGGCGGCGCGACGATGATCTCGCGGGTATTGGGATTGGTGCGCGATGTGGTACTGGCTAATCTGATCGGCGCCAATGGCAACGCCGACGCATTCTTTGTCGCGTTTAAAATCCCGAATTTTCTTCGACGCCTGTTCGCCGAGGGCGCTTTTGCACAGGCCTTCGTGCCGGTACTGGCCGACACTCGGGAGCGAGGGGGGGTGTCAGCGGTTCGTGAACTGGTTGACCGGGTCGCCGGCGTGCTGGGTGGCGTGTTGCTGGGGTTGACCTTATTGACCGTCATGGCGTCACCGCTGGTGGCTACACTCTTTGCACCGGGCTTTTTGCGCGACCCGGCGAAACTCGCACTGACCGGCGACCTGATCAAGCTCACCTTCCCGTATCTGCTTTTGATTTCTCTGACGGGTTTTGCCGGAGCGATCCTCAACAGCTACCAGCGCTTTGCCCTACCGGCCCTTACCCCCGTGCTGTTGAACCTCTGTTTGATCGCCGCGGCACTGTGGCTTGCGCCACAGTTTGAAGAGCCTGTGGTGGCATTAGCGCTGGGGGTGCTGGTGGCGGGTTTCGCGCAACTGCTTCTACAAGTACCGGCCTTGGCCGGCATAGGCCTGGTGCCCAGACCGAGGTGGGCACCCCGGCATGATGGGGTGCGCAGGATCATGGCGCTAATGGTCCCAGCGCTTTTTGGTGTATCGGTGAGCCAGATCAATCTGCTCCTCGATACCGTGCTGGCATCACTGCTACCCACTGGCAGTGTGTCATGGCTGTACTACTCCGACCGGTTGACTGAGCTACCGTTGGGGGTGTTTGCCATTGCGATCGCGACGGTGATTCTGCCTACCTTATCCGGTCAACGAGCCAGAGCTGACGATCCGGCGTTTTCCGCGACCTTGACGTGGGCTATTCGTAGTGTGCTGTTGATCGCTGTGCCCGCCACCATGGCCCTCATCATGTTAGCGGAGCCAGTGTTGGCCACACTGTTTCAGTACGGGGCCTTTTCTGCCGACGATCGGATGATGGCTGCAGCGAGCCTGCGGGCTTACGCTGTGGGACTGGGCGCTTTTATGCTCGTCAAGGTATTGGCACCGGGTTTTTATGCTCGCGAGGATATGCGCACCCCGGTACGTATTGGCATTGTCGCGATGGTGGCCAATATGGTGCTCAATGTGGCCTTGGTTTTCCCGCTGATGTGGTGGTTCAATCTCGGCCACGTCGGTCTGGCACTCGCGACGGCGATCGCGGCGTGGGCCAATGCGGGGATGCTCTACCGAGGTCTGCGGCGAGACGCCATCTTGTCGCTGAACGCCCTGTCGATCAGGTGGCTCATGCAGATTGCCTTCGGGACCCTCGCCATGATGCTGGTGATCTGGTGGATGCTTCCGGAGCTGAGTTTGTGGACAGTATGGCCCTGGTGGCAACGTGCTCTGCAACTCGGTCTTCTGTGCGCGAGCGGGTTTACCGTTTTTGTTCTGGGTCTGTGGTTGTCGGGCGTGCGCCTGGCTGATCTACGCCATTAGAGTGCGCAAGGCGTGGCTGCTCCCTTGACTGATCTCGGCTGATCTCGGCTGATCTCGATTGGGCGGGGCGGTATACTGCGCGTTTGATCGACTAGGAAGACGGGCGGGGATGGAGCTCATCCGCGGCAGGCATAATTTGCGGCCACATCATCGCGGCTGCGCGGTGACCATTGGCGCGTTTGATGGGGTTCATCTGGGCCATCAGTCGGTGCTGACGCATCTGCGGCAGCAGGCCAAGTCGTTGGAAGTGCCGACGACGGTTGTGACCTTCGAACCGCTCCCACGCGAATATCTTCGGCCCTTGGAAGCGCCCCCCAGAATCACCACACTCCGTGACAAATGGCCCCTGCTTGCAGAATGCGGTGTCGATCGTGTGCTGTGCTTGCCCTTCAACGAGTCGCTCAGGCAGTTGAGTGCCCGAGAGTTTGTTGAGGAGGTTTTCGTCAGCGGTCTCGGAGTGCGATACCTTGCCTTTGGCGACGATTTTCGGTTCGGTAATCGACGTGAGGGTGATCTGGATTATGTCCGCGCGTTAGCAGATGAATTTGGCTATGCTGTGGCCCCCACGCCGACCCTGGAGCTAGGCGGCGATCGCGTCAGTAGCACCCGGATCCGCGCAGCCCTGGCAGAGGCGGACTTCGAACTCGCAGCGCAGCTATTGGGCAGGCCTTTTGAGTTAGCTGGCCGTGTGTTGCATGGGCAAAAACTGGGTCGGCAGCTTGACGCACCTACGGCGAACATCGCGCTTCATCGCATTCGTTCGCCCCTGCAGGGCGTCTATGCGGTCCGTGTATGCGGGGGCGGGCTCGAGGAAGCCCCAGGGGTCGCCAATGTCGGCGTAAAACCGACCATCGGCGAGAGTCTGGAAGCGACGCTCGAGGTGCATGTATTGGAGGGGTCGCCTGACTTGTATGGCGAACGATTAACGGTGCGGTTTCGGCATAAACTGCGCGATGAGCAGAAGTTTCCGTCTTTGGACGCCTTAAAGGCGGGTATTGCGGCGGACAAAGCCAATGCCAGAACATGGCTGGCGAACCACGGATGAGTTATGAGTGATTACAAAGCCACGTTGAATCTGCCTCAGACGGATTTCCCAATGAAGGCCAATTTAACGCAGCGAGAGCCAGAGCGTCTCAAGGCCTGGGCCGACATGGACCTCTACGGTTTGATGCGCGCCGAGGGGGAGGGAAGACCGACGTTTATCCTCCACGACGGCCCTCCCTACGCAAACGGTGAGCTCCATGTTGGGCACGCCATCAACAAGATTCTGAAAGACATCATCATCAAATCAAAGACCCTGTCGGGTTTTGATGCGCCCTACGTCCCCGGTTGGGACTGCCATGGTCTACCCATCGAACTCAATGTTGAAAAGAAAGTGGGCAAACCGGGGCACAAGGTGAGTGCGGGTGAGTTTCGGCAACATTGCCGGGATTATGCGAGCAAGCAGGTGGAAGCCCAGAAAGCCGATTTTGTCCGCATGGGTGTGTTGGGTGACTGGGATAACCCCTACCTGACGATGGACTTTCGCTTCGAGGCGAACATTGTCCGCGCCCTGGCGCAAATTATCGACCGCGGTCATCTGCATCGAGGATTTAAACCCGTTCACTGGTGCCTAGACTGTGGCTCAGCGCTGGCAGAGGCCGAGGTGGAGTATCGGGACAAGCAGTCCTCCGCCGTCGATGTCGCCTTTGCTTTTGTTGACAGAGCGACGGCCGCCGACAGGCTGGGTTGTGACGACAGTGTCCCCCTCAGCCTCGCGATATGGACCACAACGCCCTGGACGCTGCCCGCTAATCGCGGCGTTGCACTGTCTGCAGAGCTTGATTACGTGGTGTTGGAGGCGGGTAGCAGACGCGTTTTGGTTGCCGAGGCGCTCGCAGAGGCCTGCGCAGAACGGTTTGGCATCGCCAGCGATGAGATCGTCGGCCGAGCCAGAGGCAGCGCGCTGGAGGGACTCATGCTGTTGCCCCCCTTTGGTGACGAGGCCGTGCCCATTGTGCTGGGCGAACACGTGACGACCGAGGCTGGAACTGGCTGTGTACACACGGCGCCGGCACACGGTCTTGAAGATTTCGAGATGGGACGACGTTACGATCTTGAAGTCTATAACCCGGTGGGCGGCAATGGGGTCTATCACCCGGATACGCCGGTTTTTGCGGGGCAGCATATTTTCAAAGCTAACGATGACATTATCGCCGCTTTGGCTGAGCGAGATGTCCTGTTATGCCACGAGCCATTTCAGCATAGCTACCCTCACTGTTGGCGTCATAAAACGCCCATTATTTTCCGTGCCACGCCGCAATGGTTTATCAGCATGTCAGGTAACGGCCTGCTCGAAGCTGCCCAGACCGCCGTCGAAGGTGTTCAGTGGGTGCCAGATTGGGGACGAGCGAGAATCGACAGCATGCTGGAGGAGCGCCCCGACTGGTGCATCTCTCGCCAGCGCACCTGGGGGGTGCCGATTGCGCTATTCGTGCACAAAGTGACCGGAGATTTACATCCTGATACCCAGTCATTGATGGAACAGGTCGCCCTTCGCATGGAAGCGCAGGGCATTGACGCTTGGTTTGATCTGGATCCAGCTGATCTATTAGGGAGTGACGCGACGGACTACGAGAAGGTCACCGATACTTTGGATGTGTGGTTTGACTCCGGTGTGACCCACCAATGTGTGCTGCGCGAGCGAGATGGGCTTAATTGGCCCGCGGACCTGTACCTTGAGGGCTCTGACCAACATCGCGGATGGTTTCAGTCCTCGCTGCTGACCGGCATTGGTACCCAAAACGCGGCGCCTTATCGCGGCGTGTTGACCCACGGCTTCACCGTCGATGGTGATGGCCGCAAGATGTCGAAGTCTCTGGGTAACATTATCCCAGCCGCCAAGGCCATGAATGACCTCGGTGCAGATGTGCTGAGGCTGTACGTGTCTGCTGCAGATTATCGCAATGAGATCTCTGCCTCCGATGAGATCTTCAAACGCACCGCCGATGCCTATCGCCGTATCCGAAATACGGCGCGCTTCTTGCTCGCAAACCTAAACGGTTTTGACCCGGACAGTGACTGCTTGCCCTATGACGAGTTACTGCCGCTTGACCGATGGATTCTCGGCCAGGCGCAGGCATTGCAAGAAGAGATTCTTCACGCCTACGGCGACTATCAGTTCCACCACGTTTACCATCGGGTGCACAATTTCTGTAGTGGTGAGTTGGGAGGTTTCTACCTCGATATCATCAAGGACCGTCAGTACACCACCGGGGCCGATTCCACGCCTCGCAGGTCAGCGCAGACAAGCCTTTATCACCTCGCCGAGGCACTGTGTCGGTGGGTTGCGCCGATTCTGAGTTTCACCGCCGAGGAAGTCTGGGAAAACCTGCCCGGTACCCGCGGGGCATCAGTTTTCCTGTCTCAATGGTATGAGGCGCTACCCGCCTCCCGTGATGCAGAAGACGATGCCTTTTGGTCAGAGATGATGAGCGTGCGCCAGCAGGTCAATAAGGCCCTGGAGCTTGCGCGGGAACAAGGCACCCTGAGGGGGTCCCTCGATGCGGCGGTGACTCTCTACGCCGAGCCGGTCTTGGCGGAGCGGCTCCGCAGTTTGGGCGAAGAACTGCGTTTTGTGCTGATTACCTCCGAGGCGTCAGTTGAAGAATGGGAACAGGCACCGAATGAGGCGATAGAGGCGGAGGGCGTACCGCTAAAAGTCATTGCAGTGGCGTCGACGAGCGAGAAGTGCGAGCGTTGTTGGCATCGACGCGATGATGTGGGGGCCCACGCAGCGCACCCGACCTTGTGTGGCCGCTGCGTCACAAATATTGATGGTCAGGGTGAGGTGCGTCAGTTTGCCTAAGGGCAGCATATGGCAAGCTATCGGTGAGCGTCCCTGGATCGGCCTTGGCGTTGCGCTCGTGGTGATCTTGCTTGATCAATGGAGCAAGCAGCTGGCAATGGACACACTGCAGTTCCGTCAACCTGAAGCGGTAACGAGTTGGTTTGACTGGATGTTGACTTACAACACAGGCGCTGCCTTTAGCTTCTTGGCTGAGGCGGGAGGCTGGCAGCGGTGGTTTTTGACCGGGGTGGCGGCGGCCGTCAGTGTGTTTATCGTTATATGGTTATTTCGGTTGGCCCCTTCTGACCGCGGGCTGATGTTGCCCCTGGGTTTGATTCTTGGGGGTGGGATGGGAAATCTCATCGATCGCGTATTGTTGGGCCATGTCGTCGACTTTATTTCACTGCACTACCGCGGTTGGTACTGGCCGGCCTTTAATGTGGCCGACTCCGCTATTACAGCCGGTGCGGCATGGTGGCTCGGGGTTGCCTTGCTAGGCGGCTCTTCCCCCTCGGAAGAAGCCCCCGTATCCTGACGTCATGAACCTCGAAATTGAATCCAACACGCGGGTAACACTCAACTTTTCCTTGACGCTGGAGACAGGTGAGGAGGTGGACTCCAACTTTGGTGCCAAGCCCGTGTCTTTTGTGATGGGAGACGGCTCATTATTGCCGGGCTTTGAGCGTCGACTATTGGGGATGCGACCCGGCGACGAGGCCGAGTTTCGGATTCCGCCTGAAGAAGGGTTTGGAACGCCACAGGATGACAACATTCAATCCATACCGAGAGCGGATTTTGACAGCGAGGCACCGCTGGAGCCCGGCATGCTATTCAGTTTTGCTGACGCCGCTGGTGGCGAGGTCCCTGGGATGATTGCGGATGTCAGTGAAGAGAGTGTGGTTGTCGATTTCAATCACCCCCTATCCGGGCGTACTATTCACTTCAAAGTACGCATCGAAGGCGTCGAACCCGCGGAACTGCATTGATGGACATTGTACTCGCCAATCCCCGAGGC
Source organism: Halieaceae bacterium (assembly GCA_011523115.1). Lineage (GTDB taxonomy): Bacteria > Pseudomonadota > Gammaproteobacteria > Pseudomonadales > Halieaceae > Luminiphilus. The sequence continues at coordinate 9,708 of WTHO01000092.1, forward strand.
TTTTGTGCTGGTGTTGATCGTGCCATCGATATTGTCAATCGGGCACTGGAGGTTTTCGGTGGTCCGGTCTACGTACGTCATGAGGTGGTCCACAACCGCCATGTTGTTGATGACCTGCGCACGCGCGGCGCGGTATTCGTAGATGAATTGTCGGAAGTGCCAGACGACGCGATCGTGATCTTTAGTGCCCACGGGGTATCCCGCGCGGTACAGGAGGAAGCGGAGCACCGCGGGCTACAGGTGTTTGATGCAACCTGCCCACTGGTGACCAAGGTGCACGTAGAAGTGGCGGCTTTCAGCCGTGCCGGGCGCGAGTGCGTCTTGATTGGCCACGCCGGTCACCCCGAGGTAGAGGGCACCATGGGCCGCTACGACGCCTCAAATGGCGGAGAGATCTATCTCGTGGAGGACGAGGATCAGGTCTCGGCATTAGAGGTCCGCGATCCCAGCTCTCTGGCGTTTGTTACCCAGACCACGCTGTCGGTTGATGACACCGCTAGAGTGATTGACGCGCTGCGGGAGAAGTTTCCGGCGATTCAGGGCCCCAGAAAGGACGATATCTGCTACGCCACCCAGAACCGGCAGGATGCAGTCAAGACGCTCGCTGGCGAGGTGGATCTGGTATTAGTAGTGGGGTCTACAAACAGCTCCAATTCCAACCGACTGCGTGAACTGGCCGAGCGCTGCGGTGCCAGCGCTTTCCTTATTGATGATGCGAGCATGATTGACCCTCAGTGGCTTTCGGGCAAGCAACGTATTGGCGTGACAGCGGGTGCTTCTGCGCCGGAGTTATTGGTGCAGGAGGTGATTGACGCGCTCAAGAGCCGCGGCGGCCTGTCGGTGAGAGATCTTGAGGGGCGGGAAGAAAACATTACTTTTTCCCTGCCGAAGGCGCTTCGGATCCCCACGGTGGCGGTCGAGGATTAGTCATCGGCACGGGGGTCCCTCACGGATACTCCGGCCCAACGGGTTCTGCAGATCAGATGTGCGCTTAATCACCTGAAAGTGTCCACCGGGCTCGCCTTTCTAGCTGCAGCGCCCGACCCTCGCTTCATGCATGGTAAGCGCAGGCAGCGAAGTCGACGGCAAAATGGCTTGACCCTACTTGAGACGTTACTGACACTGTCACTTGTCGCGGTGCTACTCAGTATCGGACTGCCCACCTTTCAAGACCAACTAGCGGATAGACGAGCGAGAGCAGCTGCTGAGCAGTTCTATGCGGCGGCCCAGTTCGCGCGGGGTACTGCGCAACGATTAAGGCGTCCCGTGGTGCTGTGCCCCGTCAACGACCCCGAGGCGGCGGTGCCGCAGTGTGATGGTGATTTTGGAGGGGTAGTGGGTGCAGTGTTAATGCATGCCGAAGGCGCCAAACTCCTTAAAATCTGGTCGCCTTTAGAGGGCGTTGCCGTGACCAATCGAGCGGGCTCTGCGAGCGTCACCGGCTCGGTGACATGGGATGCGAGGGGGCTGGGTAATCGCAATCTGACCTTGTCGGTCTGCGCCGCAGAGCGGAACTGGTCCGTGGTGATTAACCGTTTGGGTCGGCCCCGCCTGTC
>WTHO01000121.1 GCA_011523115.1 Halieaceae bacterium
CCTATCAATTTAATGTGCTGCTCATGCCAACTCTGGCACCTGTGTGCCTATGGGTGTGGCAGCTTAGGGGCTCACCCCTCTGGGAAGCCCTAGCAAGTGATATCAGGCGCGCTTCTGCGCGGGGGTAGCATCGACGGCTAACGTCCTGCCTTCGAGTGCGGATTGCAGCGCTTTCTCCATGAGATGCCTCGCTTGGCAGGTGTAAGCGTAAATACTGGCGTGGATCGCTGCGTCCTTCCAGTTCTCAACGGAACACGCGCTCGAATACGCCTCGAAATCATTCAGCGAACGAATCAGTTCCGATAGATGCCTAGGACACTCACAATCCAACACGATTTTTTCTTCTGCAGCGGCCAACAGTTCTTGATCGCTGAACAATCGCGGTTTTGCAGGCATCAAGTCAGACAAGTTTCCTATGCCCTCTGTGGTCTCCTTCTCAACCTGCACGCGACCCATCTCAAAAGCCAGCCGCGATGGCTCTACGGGATACTGCAGAGCGCTGTGACCACTTCGCTCGAGCTCCGCGAGCCACTGCTCGTTGGCAAACTGATACAGCACAATGGTGCGCCGCGCACCCAACCGCGCAGCAACGGCCTCAACACCCCTGATCTGTTGGAGCGTGAGCGATGGACAGTGAGCCACCAGTAAATCCGCACTTTGCTCTGCATCGACCAGCGCAATGGCATCATCCACGGGCATCCGAGCCAATAGCGCTGACACACCCGAGATACAGCCCTGATGCCCATCGATCCATTGGCAAAGTTCGGCGCCTACGAACACCACCCGAGGCTTGCTCGGCGGCAGGGATTTCGGCGCCCCAAACTGGTTTTGCTGCTGTAGCAGCACCTCGAGGGTCTTCCTGTCAGAGGCAGCGATTTCACCGATGCGAACGCCCTGCTTGACCAGTGCCGATACCAACTGCAGGTGATCCAGATCAGATTGCGTGTATTGCCTGCGACCTGTTGCTGACTTGTAGCTGGCACCGAGGCCATAGCGTCGTTCCCACACACGCAGGGTGTCGGACTTTAAGCCAGTGAGTCTGGCGACGGTACCAATGCCGTACAGAGGGCGTGGTTCAAGGGTAACAGTGGCTTTAATGGGCGCATTCATCGCTCTGTCCTGTACTCGATTTGTTCAGGTTTACGTCCGGTTTTGACAATCGGATGTCCAAAATCGGAAATTTGTCGAAGTTTTGTCCAGCATTAAGGTGGACAACAGGCCCTCGAAATCAAACCTCAAGCCCATCTGAGGCCGTATCTAATACAAATCGGGGGGGGCAGTCATGCAAACATTAGACAGCAGTGAAGACGTTGATCTGGAGTTGATGTTCGCCGAGATCAGGCGGTATCCACTTCTCACCGCAGATGAAGAGAAAAGCATCGATTCGCGGAAATGGCATGCAGTCGAGACGCTGTCTCGGGTGTTCGGCGAGGTGGCGGACCTACGAGTGATCCTAGCGGAGGTGCTCCACAACGCGCTGGAGTGCCCGCCCGAGGTGAAACGATTCCCCAGCCGGGAACAGCATTTCACATTGCGCCGGGAGCTCGCGCCGTATTTTTCAGACGGTAACCGCGCCGAAGCTGCGCGCACGTCATACAAGGTGTTGCGCGGTCGCGTGTCAAAGAAGCGCGCCACCGAAACGGTTGCCAATTTGCAAATTCCCGCAAGTTTGACCGTGGGGATTGCCGTATTCATGCTACGACGCGCGGGGGGGCAGTTCCCCGACGCGGTAGCGGACGCCGTCGGCCATTGGTCTCGGCATTGGATATCTCCCACACCGCCGATTGCCCTTGAGCCTGACATACTCAAGACCATCAGGCGTGCTTTGCGCGAGTACACCGAGGCTAGAGACGCGTTGGTCATGCACAACCTGAGGCTGGTCCATTCCATTGCCGGCCGTTATCGAGGCCGTGGGGTCGGATACCTCGATCTCGTGCAGGAGGGAACATTGGGTTTAATCCGCGCAGCAGAGAAGTTTGAGTTCGCCAAAGGCTATCGTTTCAGCACTTACTGCTTTAATTGGATCACGCAGGCCGTGCGTCGATACGTAGGAGATACGGGCAGTCTGATCAGGCTGCCAACGCACGTTCAGGACCAGGTGAATAAGGTTTATCGTGAGCGCGCCATCGAGCAGGCCAAGACCGGCATGGAGCCTGATGCTGCCCAGCTCGCTAAGAAGCTCGGCATGGACAAGCAGAAGACCAAAGAGATTCTTGAGGTGAGAAACCTTGCCATTTCACTGGATGCACCCCGGTACGATGATGACGATGGTGCACTGGTCGACACCCTCACCAGCGAGCATTTTGGTGACACAACGAGTAACGCGGAGTTGGATTCGCTTCACCGCTTCCTTGGAGAGGCAGTGGACCAACTGGAGGCCAACGAACAGGCCGTAGTGGTCGCCAGATGGGGGCTCCATGATGGCCCGCCACTTTCTCGGTCAGAGATTGCTGACCGGCTGGGGGTCAGTCGAGAATGGGTGAGGCAGCTTGAGCGATCCGCGCTTCGCAAGTTAAAGACACAGGACGGAGTGCAGCAGGCGTTTTTGGATTATCAGCAGGTCGGCACTACCGCCTGAGCTCAAGCGGTCATTAGTGCCTGCAAAGCCGCGTCAAGCGTCGGATATTGGAACTCAAAGCCGTCATCAAGGAGTCGGGCTGGCACCACGCGCTGGCCCTGCAACAGCAACTCATCGGCCATTTCGCCCGCCAGCCAGCGGACCGCGAAGGCCGGCACGCCCAACCGGAGCATTGATCCTTTATGCCTCGCCACTTCACGGGCAAACGTCCGATGGGTTGCCGCTTCCGGCGCTACGAGGTTGTAGACCGGAGCCGGCATATCGTGCTCCAAAACAAATTGAATCGCCCTGACGACATCAGTAATGTGCACCCAGCTGAGC
>WTHO01000227.1 GCA_011523115.1 Halieaceae bacterium
GGCAGACGTTCTCTCTGGGCTGCGGTTCCTGGGGCGGCAATGGCACCAATAACAATATCTCCTGGCGAGATCTTATCAACGAAACCTGGGTCTCGATGCCGCTGGCTGAGGATAAAGTCATCCCCTCGGACGACGAGCTGTTTGGTGACGTCATCGCTAAACTGGGATAAAAACAGAGCCTAATTCGTATTCCCCGGGGGTGGCTAGTTAGGCATTTTCGGGGCTCGTCCCCGGCATGCGGGCGCCGCGGGTTGTGGTGAATCCCCGCATCAATTGAGAGGAGGCTTACTGTGAGTCGAATCAGCTTTGTACCCACCACCGAATGGAGTGAGAAGCTCCGTAACTTTGTCGCTGCTGACAGCGCGACCGAGCTGGAGCTTGGCATCACGCGCATGCTGGCCCACGCGCCCGACCTGGCGATGGGGCCAATCAGCTTCGGTGCCGCAATGAAAACCCACCGGACACTGCCTGAGCGCCTGATTGAGCTGCTTCGGCTCCGTGTCGCGTTTCATAATCAGTGTCGCAGTTGTATGGCAATACGGTACAAATCAGCGAGGGCTGAGATCAGCGAGGCAGATGTTTGCAGCCTCGAGACACCGCAGGATGCCGAGTCGTTGGACGATCGAGAGCGCCTTGCAATCGAGCTGGGCGATCGCTTCGCGTGCGATCACCTGTCGATCGACGATGCCTTTTTTACCGAGCTACAAACGCTGTTTTCCGAGGCAGAGGTCATGGAGTTACTCATGCACTGCGCCCTCTATGTGGGTGTCGGTCGGCTGGCAGCGGTTTTGGATATGACCGAGGATCTCCCCAGCGGGTTTGACACACCCTTCGACCAAAGCCACAGCGTCACCCCCACCTCCGGTGAACCCATAGTCGTCAGGTAGTGCTAACTGTGGGGGGTACTACAGCGCATCAATCCTGTCTTCATCGAGACAACTGTCGCGATGCGCCGCTCGAGCTGGGTGCCTCACTCTGCCGATCACTCCGGGCTGGCGCACTGGCTGTCTTATGGTGCTCGGCCGCCAGCGCCGTCGAGCCCCACCGAGGCTGGCCACTTCCCGGCGCTGCGGAGGGCGGCGGCCACTTCAGCGAGGCAAACCAAATTACGCCCGCCAACGTGCGCAACCTCAAGGTGGCCTGGACACACCGCTCCGGGGATTTTCGGGAGGGCGACAATTTCATTGGTGGGCTCTCCGGTGAGGCGCCGCTCCAGTCCTCCTGGCAAGCAACGCCTATTCTCGTTGATGACCACCTTTATCTCTGCACGCCTTTTAACCGGATTCTGGCCATTCACGCCGAAACCGGAGCCGAGCGCTGGTCCTATGCCCCAGACGTCGATCTGGAAAACTTCCCCATGCCGCGCTGCCGGGGCGTGACCCAGTGGACTGATCAGCGCATCCCACCGACTTCGCCCTGCCATCGCGTGATCATTGCACCGCTCATGGACGCGCGGGTCGTTGGGCTCGATGCGGTGACCGGTCAGACCTGCCCGTTTGGTGATGTGGCGGAGCTCGATCTCAGTAAAGGCCTTGGCCCTTACGACGCCGGGTTTTACATGCTCAACACTCCGCCTGCGATAACCGGCCACACGCTGATCACGGGAGGGTCGATTGCCGACAACATCACCACCGCTGTGCCCAGTGGTGTCGTGCGCGCCTACGACCTGACCACAGGTAGCCTCTTGTGGGCCTGGGAGCCGGTACTCTCAATCGATCGGTCAAACAGTGAGGTGGCAAGCGAGGGCACAGACTCATCCGCGACGGCAGCCACCGCCGCAGATCTGCGCTATCAGCAGGGCACCACCAATTCCTGGTCCTATCTCTCGGTCGACCCTGAGCTGGATTTGGTTTACGTCCCCACCGGCAATACCTCGCCGGACTACTACGGCGGGCATCGCGGCGATCTTGATCACTACTCGAGCTCCGTGGTGGCCTTATCGATCTCGACAGGCGAAGTGGTGTGGCACTTCCAGACCGTGCATCACGATATCTGGGATTTTGATGTTCCCTCCCAGCCAACGCTGTTTGAGACGGAGATTGACGGCCACGCGGTCAAAGGCCTGGCCCAGACCACCAAGCAAGGGTATGTGTTTCTGCTGGATCGGGTGACAGGGGAACCGCTCTTCCCGGTAGAGGAGGTACCGATGCCCCAGGGGACGGTACCCGGCGACTACACCGCGCCCACCCAGCCGGTACCGACCAAGCCCCGCTCTTTGTTTGATTTGCCCGGTGAACGAGATTTCATCTGGGGGCTGCTCCCCTGGGACAAGTGGGCCTGCAAGGACACTCTTGAGGATTTGCGATTCGAGGGCCCCTTCACGCCACCTGCGCTTGAGGGCGCATTGCACATGCCGAGCGCTTTCGGCGGGCAGAACTGGGGCGGGCCTGCGATCGATCCTGTTCGCCAAAAGCTGGTGGTCAACACCCTCCACATGGGCACCGTGGTGCAGCTGATTCCCCGGGATGAATGTGAAGGTGATGGACCAAAACCCGTCGCCGACGGCCCGTTCTTGCTGGAGCCTTCCGAGGGTACGCCCTACTGCAATCGCCGCTGGCTGGGCTTTGTCTCGCCATCGGGCGTTCCCTGCACGCCGCCACCCTGGGGGACGCTTGCCGGTATCGACCTGAAGACCGGTAACGTCGACTGGCAGGTGCCGCTGGGTACCACACGGGATATGGCGCCCTGGCCATTCTGGTACATCAAAGGTTCGCCGAATTTGGGCGGCCCGGTGAGCACGGCCAGTGGCCTCACGTTCATTGGCGCGACCACCGATCATTTCCTGCGAGCCTTTGATACGGATACCGGGGAGGAGCTCTGGAAAGGGCGATTGCCCACCTCGGGACATGGCCTGCCCATCACCTATCAGCTCAGCGAAAGCGGCAAGCAGTA
>WTHO01000256.1:0-5047 GCA_011523115.1 Halieaceae bacterium
GCCGAGGCGCTGGGCATTCAGATTCGTGCGCCATTGCGATGCTCAAATCTACTTGTCGATGGAGCCGGTCCCGGGGTCGAGACTGAGGACGGCGAGGAACTGGGTGCAGACCTCGTTTTGCTCGCCGCTGGGGTCATGCCTGACTGGTTTCAAAAATTAGGTATTCAGGTGAATGAGCGCCCGTCAAACAATCATGCGGTGGTATTTAACGCGAGTTTCCCGGGTGAGCAGGGCCGTCGCGCCTTCGAGCGGTTCACGCCGCACGGTCCGTTAGCGGTCCTGCCGCTGCCCTCCGGCAATCGCTCCGAGCAGCGCTACAACGTTGTCTGGTCCATGTCTGATGCCCAGCTGTCTATTGTCAGCCAGCTCGACGATGCCGCTTTTATCAATGAGTTTCAGGGCGCCTTTGGGTGGCGACTAGGTCGTGTCAGGGCGGTGGGTAAGCGTAGCCAATGGCCCTTGGGTCGCCTCGCCACCACGGAGCAATTTCGTTCCGGGTATTTGTTGGTAGGCAACGCTGCCCATACTCTGCACCCCGTCGCGGGACAAGGTCTCAACCTCACCATGCGAGAGGCTGACATGCTCTCAGGGTCTTTGGCTGATGCAATCTCGAATGGTGAGCCAATCGGGGAGCTGGATAGCCTGACGACCTACCTGAAGCATGCCGCTGATGAACAGTTTCTGGTGACGCGCAGTACGGATGCATTGTCGACGCTGTTTGACCGCCGGGGGCCCTTGCTCGATGCGCCCAGAAATGTCTCTCTTGCCCTGCTCGACCTCTTACCCGGGGCGCGCGCGCAAGTGGCACGGCTTGGCACCGGACATCGCGATGCGCGCCACTGACGCGACGACAGGCGAAGCCCTGCTGATCGTGGGCGCCGGCGTGGCGGGGTTATCCCTGGCTATCGCACTGGGCCGCGCGGGTATCCGCGTTACCGTGATTGACGGAGCGAGCAGGCCCCAGACCCCCGCTGATGGCCGGGACATCAACGACTGGGATCTGCGGGTGAGCGCCTTGACGCCGGCGTCCGTTGCCTTTTTGGATGATCTGGGCGCTTGGTCGCAGATACCCGAGAATCGAAAAGCCTGCTACACGGGCATGCAGGTTTGGGATGCTCAGGGTAGTGGCCGTATTGATTTTAACGCGCGCGATGTTCAGACACCCTCTCTGGGGCACATTGTTGAAAACCGTCTCACGCTGCAGGCGCTTCTAACGTGCGCAGAAAGCTGTCCACAGGTCGAGGTGCTGTGGGAGCACGGACTCTCAGCCATGACCTTTATCGACGGTGGTTGGGAGATCGGGTGCGATGGCGGAAAAATCTTCCGTGCGGCGCTGGTGGTGGGGGCTGATGGTGCGCGGTCCCGGGTACGGGAGTTGACCGCAATGCCGGTCAGGCAATGGAGTTATGATCAAAGCGCGATTGTCGGGACGGTGGCCCTTGCAACACATCATCTCGACAGCTGTTGGCAGGCTTTTCTCGACACCGGGCCCCTCGCTTTGTTACCCCTTGCCGATGACCGCAAGGTCGCCATGGTCTGGTCGCTGGATGACTCGGCGCATCCGGCTATTGCCGAGCTCAATGACGAGGCGTTCCTGCGGGCATTGAACCGCGCCTTGGGCCCTGAGGCTCCGACTGCCTGCCAGGTAGGGCCGCGGGCAAGTTTTCCGCTAAGGCAGTGCCATGCAGTGGATTATGTTGAGCAGGGTTTAGTGTTGGTTGCAGACGCTGCACACAGTATCCACCCGCTTGCCGGTCAGGGCATCAATCTTGGTTTGTCAGACGTCCGGGTATTGTCCGAACAGCTCATCGCTGCAAAGACCCACGGATTGACTGTCGCCTCTCCTACATTGCTGAAGCGATACCAACGGCAGCGCAAGACCGAGAATTTGGCGATGATGGCGGCAATGGAAGGGTTCAAGCGCGGTTTTGGAAGTCGCCAACCCCTCGCGGTGATGGCGCGCAACATGGGTTTGAACTGGGTTGATCAGCGATCGTGGTTAAAGCGCTGGTTTATGAAGCAGGCGCTCAGCTGACGCTGCGTTTGTCCACTCGAGAAAAGCCAGCGATCAATCTCGAAGGGAGATCACCTGCCACCCCGCCTGCTCGGCATGTGCGCGGAGTCTGGCGTCGGGATCAACCGCCACGGGATGACCCACGTTCTCGAGCAGTGGCAGGTCATTATGTGAATCGGAGTAAAACCAGGTATCGGCCGCTTGTGCCGCGTCGGGGTTTTGCTCGCGCCAGCGCGCCAGGTGGTTCACCTTACCTTCCTGAAAGCAGGGCTCACCGTTTGCCCGGCCGGTATAGCATTCGTCCACTATCCCGACCCCACTCCCCAGCCAGTGTTCGAATCCCAGTCTGGCTGCCACAGGCTCGGCAACCACGGCGTGCGTTGCGGTCATCATGAGTAAGGTATCGCCCGCTATGCGGTGATCGTTCAGCAATTCGAAGGCCTTGTCGAGAAGCATGGGTTCTACGCACTGCGAAATGAACTCCCGTTGCAATACCTGAACATCAACTCGGGATTTACCGGCCAGGGGCCCCAGTACGAAGTCGAGATACGCCGTCATGTTTAGCGAGCCGGCCTGATAGTCGGCGTAAAATTGGTCATTTTTGCGCCGATAATCTTCGGCGCTGACCCAGCCTATCTCGCACAGGAATTCCCCCCAGCGATGATCCGAATCACCCGCGAGTAACGTGTTGTCGAGGTCAAAAATTGCGAGCGCCATAGGGTGAATTTGCTACCACCGGAAAAAGAATGCCTGCGCCTGCAGATCGAGAGTGCCGCCGGCCATGGATGTGTGGAAGAATACGGATTGTCGGTTCGCGCCACAATGCCGGGCCATAGTCACCACGACCCGGAAGCGAGCTTGGAGCCAACACCAGACAACGAACGTGTCATCGACCGCGAGGGCTTCCGTCCGAATGTGGGGATTGTCGTTTGTAATGATCGCGATCAGGTTCTCTGGGGGCGCCGCATAAACGGCCGCGATTCCTGGCAGTTCCCGCAGGGTGGTATGCATCGCGACGAAAGCCCCGAGCAGGCGATGTACCGCGAACTCGAGGAGGAGGTGGGTTTACGCGCTGAAGCGGTGGAGTTGCTCGGTCGAACGCAGGGCTGGCTTCATTACCGACTGCCGAAGCGATTCATTCGGCATTCCGAGAACCCGGTATGTGTTGGGCAAAAACAGATTTGGTTCTTACTGCGTCTGGTTTCGGAAGACAGTGCTGTCAGGCTGGATGCCCACGACGACCCCGAGTTCGATCATTGGCGGTGGGTCAGTTATTGGTACCCCGTCAGTGCGGTCGTTGATTTCAAGCAGGAGGTATACCGTCAGGCGCTGTCTCAATTATCCGCCCTTCTGGTGCCGAAACCACGCAGTGCCCGCCGCCGGCGGAGAAGGCGGTAATGCTTGAGGTACTGAGGCGCCTGATTCAGGACGTCAACGATGCCGATTCTCTGGAGGACGCTCTGGGCTTGATCGTCGCCCAAGTCAAAGCGGCCATGCAAACCGATGTCTGTACGATCTATCTGCATGACAAAGCCAGTCAGAAGTTGATATTCCGGGCCACCGAAGGCCTGAATCAATCCAAAGTCGGCCAGTTTGGGTTGGGGTTTGACGAAGGGCTCGTCGGTTGGGTGGCCAGTCGCGAGGAGCCGCTCAATCTGGACGACGCCAGCGCCCATCCCCAGTTTCAATGGGTCGAGGGGCTAGGCGAGGAACCCTTTAACGCCTTCCTGGGGGCACCGATTGTTCACCAGCGCGATCTTCTGGGGGTGCTGATCGTCCAGCAGGGCGATCACCGCCGATTCTCGGAAGACGAAGAGGCTTTTCTCATTACCGTATCGGCCCAGCTAGCAGGATTGATTGCCCATGCCGAGCTCGCCGGCGCGATCAGTCAGACAAGTCCGGCAACTGAAAATACGGGTACCGGTGCGCGGCTGTCAGGTATCGCCGCTTGCTCGGGAATCGGTATTGGCCAGGCGGCCTGGATTACGCCTCATGCAGACTTGCAAAGTGTCCCATCCAGAGAGTCGACAGATCGACGAGCCGAACTGAAAGCGTTTCGGGAGGCGCTGGCCAATGTTCGCGCGGATATCCAGCAGGTCGCGGAGAATCTCGAAGAGGAGCTCGGTCCAGAAGATCGCGCGCTATTCGGCGTATACCTGAGCATTCTGGACGATTCGGCGCTGGGCGGCGAAGTGGCAGCGCTGATCAAGGCGGGAGAGTGGGCTCAGGGTGCGCTGAGCCAGGTCATGTTGCGCCACATACGGCATTTTGAGCGGATGGAGCATTCCTACCTCCGGGAGCGGGCGGTGGATGTTCGAGATCTGGGCACTCGTGTGCTGGGGTACTTGCAGGACGCGGACCGCGGTGATGTGGATTACCCCGAACGGACTGTACTCGTGGCGGAGGAGCTGACCGCCTCGGCGTTGGGTGAGATTCCCCGAGATAAGCTGGTGGGTATTGTGTCGATGCGTGGCAGCGCAAACAGCCACACTGCAATACTGGCAAGGGCGATGGGCATCCCCGCGGTTGTGGGCGTGGAGGACCTGCCGTTAAAGCAACTGCCTGATCAGCGGTTGGTCGTCGATGGTTACAATGGCCGGGTTTATGTCAACCCGCACGTTGATCTGCTGACGCGCTTCGAGAGCCTGCTTGCCGAGGATGAAGCACTGTTTGAGGAGCTGGCGCCTCTGGCGAAGCAACCTGCCGTCACGGCCGATGGCAGCGCGGTGCCGCTGTGGGTGAACACGGGTGTTGCCGCCGACGTGCAACGCGCGCGGGAATATGGTGCTGAGGGTGTCGGGCTTTACCGCACGGAAGTCAGCTTTTTGCTCCGGGATCGATTTCCCAGTGAAGAGGAGCAGCGGCAACTCTACCGGGAGCAACTTGAGGCTTTTTATCCCGCCCCTGTGACAATGCGCACCCTGGATATTGGCGGTGACAAGGCGTTGCCGTATTTCCCGATTGAAGAGTCCAATCCATTTTTGGGATGGCGCGGAATCCGGGTGACCCTCGATCACCCCGAGATTTTTTTGA
>WTHO01000256.1:5147-11187 GCA_011523115.1 Halieaceae bacterium
TTTTTGGGATGGCGCGGAATCCGGGTGACCCTCGATCACCCCGAGATTTTTTTGACACAGGTTCGGGCGATGCTCAAGGCCAATGAAAGCCTGAATAATCTTCGTATTTTGCTACCCATGGTAACGGCTATCGATGAACTACGTTCGGCCCGGCAACTGATTTTGCGATGCCACGACGAGGTGAAGGGCGAGGGTTTTACGGCGCCCCTTCCACCGATAGGCGTGATGATTGAGGTGCCTGCAGCGGTGTATCTCTCGGGTGCCTTTGCAGAGGAGGCCGAGTTTCTGTCGGTCGGTTCAAATGATCTGACTCAGTATTTGCTCGCAGTAGACAGAGGTAACGCGCGAGTGGCTGACCTATATCAGGCGCTTCATCCCGCCGTGCTAGTGGCTCTAGGAGATGTCATTGCCGCAGCGCATGATCAGGGCAAGTCCGTCAGCATCTGTGGTGAATTGGCGGGTGATCCAAGGGCTGCGCCCCTGTTGGTGGCGATGGGTTTCGACCAGCTGTCGATGAATGCGGGTAGTTTGTCCGTGATCAAACGGGTGTTATCGGGATTCAGTCGTGAAGAGCTTCAGACGCTCATGGCGATGCTGAAGCCGATGACATCGGCACAGGAAGTGGTGGCTGCTTTGGACCATGCCCTGACTGAGCGGGGGTTGGACCGGTTCCTCCGGCGGGGAGCATCGTCATAGATGTTGGCGTATCCGGCAATTGACCCCGTTGCAGTCGCGCTTGGGCCCGTGAAAATTCATTGGTACGGACTGACTTACATCGCCGGGCTGGCGTTTGCCTGGTGGTTTGCGAGGCGACGCAGCAATGCGCCTCACTCGCCACTTAAAGGTGATCAGATTGATGATCTGATCTTCTATGCCGCGGTGGGAATCGTCCTCGGCGGTCGGTTGGGTTACGCCCTCTTTTATGGCACGGAGCGTTTGGCGGCGGATCCCCTGTGGCTATTTCGCGTGTGGGAAGGTGGGATGGCCTTTCACGGTGGTTTACTGGGCGTGCTGGCGGCAATGGCGGTGTTCGCCAGGCAACGCGGCATTGATTGGGGCCGCTTAATGGATTTTGTCGCGCCCCTGACGCCCGTCGGATTGGCACTGGGCCGGTTGGGCAACTTCATCGGTCAGGAACTGTGGGGTCGGCCCGCCGAGGTCCCATGGGCGATGGTCTTTCCGAATGACCCGCTCGGTCTGGCGCGTCATCCCTCGCAGCTCTATCAGTTTGCTCTGGAGGGGTGCCTGCTGTTTTTCATCCTGCTCTGGTACAGCCGGAGGCAGCAGCCGACCTGGGCAGTATCAGGCGCCTTCCTGACGGGTTACGCTGTGCTGCGATTTTGTGCAGAATTTTTCCGCGAACCCGATGCGCACATCGGTTTTGATGCGTTGGGGTGGATGACCCGCGGGCAACTTCTTTGCTTGCCCATGTTAGTCGCAGGAATCGGTTTACTGTATTGGGCTTATCGGCCTGCAAAGCGGTGAGGGTGGTATGCAAGCGTATTTAAATTTGTTGGCAGATATTAGGGAGTCGGGTATTGATCGCGGTGACAGAACCGGCACCGGCACGCGATCCGTGTTCGGTCGCCAGTTGCGTTTCGATCTGCAGGACGGGTTCCCGATTCTGACCACCAAGCGCGTGCACTTCAAAAGCGTGGTCAACGAGCTGATTTGGTTTTTAAGCGGCGATACCAACACCCAGTGGTTGCGGGAGAACGGGGTCAGCATATGGGACGAGTGGGCTACCGAGGAGGGAGAGCTGGGGCCTCTCTATGGTGCACAGTGGCACGCTTGGCCAACCCGCGATGGCGGCAGCATTAATCAGATTGATTATGTTGTGGACTGCCTCAGGAATCGCCCGGAGAGCCGCAGGATTTTGTTCCACGCATGGAACGTTGAGTATTTGCCGGATGAGCGTGTCAGCCCGCAGGAGAATGTGCGCGCGGGCAGAATGGCCCTACCGCCCTGCCACTTGCTGTATCAGTTCTACGTCGGACGGGGCGCGCTGTCTGCCCAGCTGTACATCCGCTCCAGCGATGTCTTTCTCGGCCTGCCCTTCAATATCGCGTCGGTCGCATTGCTGGTCCACATGCTGGCACAGCAGTGTGACCTGCGTCCGGGTGAGATTGTGATCACGCTGGGCGATGCCCATCTTTACAGCAATCACGGCGAGCAGGTCAGCACGCAATTGGCGCGGAGCCCCGCTGCCCTGCCCTCTCTGGAGATATTGCGAAAGCCCAGCTCGATCTACGATTATCGCTTCGAAGATTTCCGCCTCAGCGGTTATGACCCGGCCCCCAATATCCCTGCCCCGGTGGCCGTGTGACTGACCCTCGATCAGAAAACGACGTGCCGGTGGTGCTGGTGCTGGCGGCCGCTGAAAATGGCGTCATCGGTCGGGGCGACGCGTTGCCGTGGGATTTGCCAGACGATCTTCAGCACTTTAAGCGCACGACGCTGGGCCACCCCATCATAATGGGCCGCAAAACCTTCGACAGCGTCGGTTTTGCGCTGCCGGGGCGCCGTAACCTGGTGATTACTCGGGACCCTGCATGGCGCCATGACGGTGTATTGGTCTGCCACAGCCTGGACGAGGCGCTCGAACGTGCGTTTGAGCAGGCGTTGATTGATGGCGCTGAAGCAGTAATGGTGGTGGGTGGCGCAGAGATATACCGCTTGGCGCTACCCAGAGCGGATAAAATCTGGCTCACACGTGTCCATGGGAAGGTAGCGGGAGATGTCTCGTTTGATCTCGATTGCCTCTGTGGTTGGCGGGAGATCTCCGCGCGACGATTTGAGGCAGGTGACGGTAACAGCCACGACTTTACGATCGCCGAGTTGCACCCACCTCTAAACGGCTAGCCGCTTGGCTTTGGAGATAAATGAAACCATTTGCGTTGCTGAAACGTACACGGTAAATTCCGTGCCCCCGACATTCGATGACAGCCTATTAGAGGGATAACAGCGCTGTCTGACGAGAATTATGTGAGACGCCGACAAAGATTGGCGTCGTCATCCTGATTTGCTTTGAGAGGAAGTATCGATCCCATGACTACGACTCGACTTAAAACACTGCTGCTGGCGGTCTGTATCGGTGGTAGCGCGTCCATTGCGGGCGCACAATCTATCGATCCGATCGTTGAGGTCGGCAAACAGCGGACTGCGGCAGCCAAGGCTTCGCAAGCGAAGATTGACCGGTTGGCGGACGAGACCGCCAGCTTGTTGTCTGACTACAAGACCGTCATGAAGCAGGTGGACGGCTTGAAGGTCTACAACGCGCGTTTGGAGCGACAGATCGCGAATCAGGAGCGGCGTATCAGAGATATCGATACGTCGATAGCCGAGGCGGCGGTGATCCAGCGGCAAATTCCGCCGCTGGTGACGCGGATGCTGGATGGACTCGAGCAGTTCATCAACCTCGACATGCCATTCGATCTCGATACTCGCCTCGGGAACATTGAAGCGGTTCGCGCCAACATGGAGCGCTCTGATGTCACCTCTGCAGAGGCTTTTCGTCAGGTATTGGAGCTTTACTCTATCGAACTTCAGTATGGCCGTGGCATCGAAGCCTACACCGACACCATCACCTTGGGTGGCATGGAGCGCGAGGTTGATATTCTCCGCATAGGAAGGGTTGCACTGGTCTACCAGAGTACCGACGGCGCCGAAACGGGCGCGTGGAACAAAGAAGCCAAAATGTGGGAGGAGCTGTCGGCTGGCGATTATGCCGCGGCGGTCCGTAAAGGCGTTCGTATTGCCAAGAAGCAGGCGACGATCGAGCTACTGAACATGCCTGTATCTGCGCCGGAGGCGAACTAATATGCGTGCTAAATTGCTGAAAGTATCCGCCCTCGCCCTGGCCGGCGTTTTGTCGGCCCCGATGACGTTGGCACAGGAGGCTGCCGAGCCAGAAGCGCCGCCACCCCCAACCCCGCAGGAAATCGCGGCTGAGAATCTTGATCAGTTACTCGACCTTGTGAAGCAAGGCCAAGCGCGTGCCTCGGCAGAGAACAAAGCACGGGAAGACCGCTTCGCTCGTGATAAGGCGAATCAGGCCGCTGCATTGAAGCGGGCTGAGGACGAGAGGACCCGTGAAGAGCGTCGATCTACAAGGCTCGAAAAGCAGTTTGAAGAAAATGAGCTTTTGATTGCGGCCAAGCAGGAGCAGCTGCGCGAGCGGCTCGGTACGCTATCTGAGCTGTTTGGTCATTTGACGGCCGCTTCCGGTGACTTGGCTTCTAATATTGAGGTCTCACTGGTGAGCTCCGAGTACCCCGGACGCGAGACCTTCTTGAAAGGCCTGATCGCGAAGATGTCTGGCTCAGATCAGTTGCCCAGCATCGAAGAGATTGAGCGCGTATGGTTCGAATTGCTTCGCGAAGTGCGCGAGCAGGGCGAGGTCAGCCGATTCAGCGCTCAGGTGGCCACGCCATCTGGAGAGCTCAGTCAACGTGACGTCGTTCGTGTTGGCGCGTTTAACATTGTGGACACTAATGGTAACTACCTGTCGTTTAACATCGACAAGCTGTCTGAGTTGCCGCGACAGCCCGGTGGTGGCTTTAATGCGCAGGCTCAAGACCTTGCGGGCTCACAGTCTGGCCTCACGCAGTTCGGTATCGACCCGACAGGGCCTACTGGTGGATCCTTCCTCGCTGCGATCATTGATAGTCCCACGATCTCCGAGCGCTGGCATCAGGGTGGCTATGTGGGCTACGCGATTACGGCGGTAGGAGCCTTCGCCTTCTTGCTGGCAATCTACCGGCTGGTGGTACTGACGGCGGTGGGTGGAAAAGTCTCCTCACAGCTCAAGTCAAGCTCTGCCAGAGATGACAACCCACTTGGACGAGTGCTCAAGGTCCATGACGAGAACCCGAACATGGATCCGGAGACGCTGGAGCTTAAAATGGCCGAAGCTGTCCTCAGCGAAACGCCCAAGTTGGAGCAGGGGCTGACGTTGCTAAAAATCATCGCAGCGGTTGCCCCGCTCATGGGTCTCTTGGGTACGGTCACGGGTATGATCATTACCTTCCAGGCGATCACAATCTTCGGCGCTGGCGATCCCAAGGCAATGGCGGGCGGTATTTCCTCTGCGCTGGTGACGACGGTGTTGGGTCTGTTGGTCGCGATTCCGACTGTGCTGCTGCATACGGTGGTCAATGGCCGCTCGCAGCGCATCATTCATGTTTTGAATGAGCAGGCGACAGGCATCGTCGCCGAGCATTCCGAGCGCGCGCACAACTGATTGCTCGGGAGGATAGCTGCTGATGGGAGTTATCGAGGTCATTCTTGCCTTCATGGAGAAGGGCGGGAACGTGCTGTGGCTGATCGCTACGCTGGTGTTCTTCATGTGGACGCTGATTTTTGAGCGCGTTTGGTACTTCACTTCGGTGTGGAAGGCAGACCGCGCAGCGGTGATTAACGCATGGGAAGGCCGCAGTGAGCGCAAATCCTGGAATGCCAAGAAAATCCGTGAACGGCTGCTCTCGGAGAGCCGGGAACTGATCAACGACAACATGAACGTCATTGCGACTTGCGTTGCGCTCTGCCCCTTGCTGGGCCTGTTGGGCACCGTGACGGGCATGATTGAGGTGTTCAATGTCATGGCGGTCACTGGCGGCGGTGATGCAAAGTCCATGGCTGGCGGGGTCGAACGATCCACTATCCCGACGATGGCAGGCATGGTGGCCGCCCTCTCGGGCCTTTTCGCCAATACCTATCTGCAGCGGATCACTACGAGAGAGCAGCAGCTGTTAACTGATCAACTGACATCGGATCATTAATCCCGTCGGTGGGTTGAGGAATTCATGAGAAAAATAGCCAAACAGCAAGATCAGGATGGGGCAGAGATCGACCTGACGCCGATGTTGGACGTCGTGTTCATCATGCTGATCTTCTTCATCGTTGTTGCATCCTTTATTAAGGAGGCTGGTGTGGAGGTGAATCGCCCTGACGACAATCAGCCCGATGACCCCGAAGATTCCACCAGCATTTTGGTGGAGGTCGCCTCTGACAATCAGATCTGGATGGAGAATCGCCGGGT
>WTHO01000289.1 GCA_011523115.1 Halieaceae bacterium
CCATAGGCCGCAGCTGCAAAACCGACGCCACTGCCGTACGCCGTCACAAAAATGCTGTATGAACAAGTATTGATACCGCACGGCTTTTTGCTGCGATCGTATGCTAGTTTAATAAAAGGTAAATGTTTGCAAAGCCTCCAACGATGAAATCCTTTTTTTTCGCTCTGATAACCAGTTTATTAATGGCTTGCCAAGCTGAACCCGAGGCCGTAACCGACGCCTTGGCCGGTGGGTCCCAGAGTCAACCCAGTGAGCCCGTCGCAGTGAAGAAGCCCTACATTCTGGAGGCGCACGGCGAGCAGCGCGTCGACAATTACTACTGGCTCCGTGACGATACTCGCTCGGACCCGGAAGTGCTGGCCTACCTTGATGCTGAAAATGCCTGGACTGACCACGAGCTGAGGGACACCAGAGCCCTGCAGCAGACGCTCTACGATGAAATGGTCTCACGTCTGACACCGGAAGATGCCAGTGTGCCCGTGCGCGATGGAGACTATTGGTATTACTTCCGCTTCCAAACCGATCAGGATTTCGCCATCCATGCGAGGCGAGCCGGTAGCCTCGAGGCAGCCGAGGAAATCCTGATTGACGGCAACGAACGCGCTGACGGCTATGACTACTACAGCCTTGCTAACCTGACACCCTCCGATGACGGGCGCTTCATCGCCATTGCGGAGGACTTCATAGGCAGACGGATCCACGAGATTCGTATACTCGATACCGATTCTGGCGAATTCCTGCCCGACGTACTCACCGAAGCGGCCCCCGACCTCGCCTGGTCCGCTGACGGCCAGTACCTGTTCTATCTCAAACGGGATCCACAAACCCTGCTCGCCAAATATGTCATGCGGCACAAACTGGGTACGGCCCCGGCTGAGGACCAGCTCGTCTATGAGGAGCGGGACGAAACTTTTTACACGAGCCTGTACCGGAGCCGCTCAGGCACCTGGCTCGCGCTCATGCACGCTGAGACCAACACCACCGAGGTGCAGCTCTTGCGGGCAGACAGCCCAACCGGCGCCTTCAAACCCGTCATACCACGCGAAATCAACCATGAGTATTCGGTGGAGGATGTCGACGGTACGCTCTACATATTGACCAACTGGCAAGCGAAGAACTTCAGAGTGATTGCGACAGACCACGAGTCCGCAGGCGATAAGTCAAAATGGACCGAGGTCATACCCACTACGCCCGGCCTTCTGATTACAGACATCACCGCACTCAGGGACTGGGTGGTACTGGAAACCTTGCAGGATGGTCAACGCCGGATCTGGGCCCAAAGGCGGCTGTCAGAGGAACGCTTCTCGATTGATACCGATGAGCCCGCCACGACTTACTGGGGCAGCGACAACATCAGCACAGACACCAGTATTTTTCGATATGTCCAGACCAGCCTGACCAAGCCCAATCAAACCTGGGAAGTCGATTTAGACACTGGCACACGACAACTGCTGAAAGAGACAAAGGTACCGGGCGCCTATGACGCCACTCAGTACGCGGCAAAGAGAATCGACGTGCCCGCCCGCGACGGTACGCTGGTGCCCGTTACCCTCGCGTATCACCGCGACACCCCCCTCGATGGCTCTGCCCCCGGGTTGGTCTATGGCTACGGCTCCTACGGTAGCTCCACCCTGCCCTACTTTAATCCAGCACTGATCAGCCTGCTGGATCGCGGTTTCGTGTATGCCATTGCACACATTCGCGGCGGGCAGGAGCGCGGCAGGGAGTGGTACGAAGACGGTAAAATGATGAACAAGATCAACACGTTCACAGACTTCATAGACGTCACCGACGCGCTGCAAAAGCAGGCAATCATTGACCCCAAACGCACCTACGCCCGGGGCGGCAGCGCAGGCGGCTTGTTGATGGGAGCGGTGCTGAATATGGCGCCCGCTTTGTATCACGGCGTGATTGCCGCAGTACCCTTTGTTGACGTGATCACCACCATGTCCGACCCGTCGATACCACTCACGACGGGCGAGTGGAACGAATGGGGTGACCCAAGAGAAAAAGCAGCCTATGACTACATGTTGTCTTACTCGCCCTACGATCAGGTCAGCGCACAAGACTACCCAAACCTATTGGTCACGACAGGATTGCATGACTCGCAGGTCCAATATTTTGAGCCCGCAAAGTGGGTTGCGAAATTGCGCGAGTACCGAACGGACCAAAATAAATTAATGCTTTACACCGATATGTCTGCAGGGCATAGCGGCGCGTCCGGCAGACTCAAGCGATTCGACGATTACGCCAGGGAATTCGCGTTTCTGGTATCGCTGTCCGAGGGACAAGACGCGCCAAATTAAATCACCGGGCTGACGGACCACTCAACTCTTGGCGCGCGCCAAGAAGCTTTTTGCCTGAGCCACGCTCGGTCACGACGGCTCCGCTTTCGGCGGCAACACTACCACCCACGAGGACAAAATCGATCCCTTCCGGCGGGAGGAATGGCTCGTCATAATCTGCGCTGGCTGCGATGCTTGCAGGGTCAAATATCACGAGATCTGCATCGGCACCGACACTGATCCGTCCCTTTTTGAAAAACGCCGGCGCAAATGCCTGCATGCGCATCGCGGGTAATAAGCTCAGCCGCGCTATAGCATCGCTAAGGCTCAACAACCCCTCCTCGCGGACGTACTGGCCCAGGATACGTGCCGAGGTGCCCGCACCATTTGGCACGACTTTGCGCTCATAGCTCAGTAACGGCATGGCGTCGCTGGCCACCATCACATGAGGCCGCTGAATCGCAAGACGATTCCACTCCTCCCGGATGTAGTCGTGCATGGTCTGCCCCTCAGGTCGGGCTTCCCGATAGGCCTCGAAGCTTTCCTCTGTGAGCCACTCGCCTGTCTCGGCCCACTGCACATC
>WTHO01000027.1 GCA_011523115.1 Halieaceae bacterium
TCTTTGATGGATCCACCGGTTCCTATACTCAATACGATAGTGACAATGAACTGTTGACGGGTTGGATCTACCCGACGATGCGAAGAGGTGGCCGTCAGATGTTCGCCTTCGATGTCAGTCCCACTGCGGGGCCGGGTATACCGCCTGATGAGCCGCAATATATGTGGAAGATTGGTTGCCCCGATCTTGAATCTGATGACGGCTGCACCGACGGCTTCTCGTCGATGGGTCAGACTTGGTCCACCCCGGTTGCCGGTCTTATAAAGGCCGATACCAGCGGCTCGCTGGGTGTAGCAACGGACCCGATACTGGTCTTCGGGGGCGGCTGGGACGATTGCCTCGACGTGGATGAGGCAGCGCTCTCTCCCGGTTCATGTGCAAAAGGCAATCGGCTTTTCGTGTTGAATGCACGAACCGGAGAACCGCTTGAAGAATATGAAACCGAGGCCCCCGTTGTGGCGGAGGTCAGCGGACTGGATATTGATAATGACGGGTTTCTGGATTTCGTCTATGCAGCCGACGCGGCGGGGAATCTCTACCGACTCAACTTCGCCAGGGTAGAAACACTCTCTGATCCGTATGCGGAAAGCCTAGAACGGCCGGATTGGTTCTTGTCTCATATCGCCGCCTCGTCCAAGCCGACGATCAGGTTTTTTAACAAACCAACGATTGGATCAATTCAAAATAGAGTGGTTGTTGCGATAGGTTCGGGTGATCGCGAGCGTCCGCTCAAACAAAACTATCCCTACTTGGAGTCGGTTTCAAATCGGTTCTATGCGCTCATCGATGAACCCTACGAAGAGTTGGACGAGGCTTCAGACCTCGACAGCACTACTGGAGAGCGCAGCATGCTCGACGCGGGTCAGGGTTTGGCGGACGGTATCTTGTTGATTGACCAGTACCGTGGCTGGTATCTGGATTTGCCCGACCGGGGTGAGCAGGTGGTCAATCCTGCCGCGATTGGTGGCGGCTTCGTCTTCTTCAATTCCTTTCAGCCTGAGGGCGGAACGAAGGGGCTTTGCAGCGATTTGGGCAAGTCGAAGTCCTATCAGGTGCCACTGTTCCGGCCTCAGAACGTGGAGGGAGTGGAGTTTGGTCAGGGAGTGCCCATCCCGCCGATTATTGTGACCGTGAAGCTTGATTCGGGTGAGCCCAGCTGCACGGGTCCTCAATGCGGCGAAGGAGAAATTCCCAACGAGATCGTCACGGTCTGTATTGGTTGCGAGGGATTTGATCCGATTGAAATCACCCCCGCCACCAATGGGGCGGTGCGGGAGGCTTACCGAGCTGAGAATATCGATCGCCTGTAGGTTCAATCCCCGTCGCAGTGGAGATCCCGCGCCCGATAGGCGATATCAAGCTGTGCCGTTCGCTCGTCTTCAGTCATGAAGCGAACCTCGCCGGACGCGCCCTCTACACGGATACGAGGCAGCGTCTCCAGCTTGAGAATATTCGTCTTCGCCTGTTCACACACAGCGGGTTGACGCTCCGGCGCATGATCGCCATCGTCCGTCGTCGGGTAAGTTGAGGCTGACTGGGGAACAGGCCTGCCGTTGTTGGGCATCGGCGAACTGACCTCATCCTGATCCTGCGATGCGGATTGAGGGGGGCGTCCGAATCCGCTCGGGCTATCTCCCTCTGTATAGGACGTGCCGGCGGGGGGCGGTCTGTCACTGAGGACAGGATTGCCATTTTCATCTACCCACCGATAAGTTGTGCTTGCCACGCCCTGAGGTATCAAAGCCGCCAGCAACAGCGTGACGAAAAATCGGCGGTAGAATGCGGTTTTTTCCTTCACTTACTATCCTCAAGCCCTGTCTCGCTTACGGTACCGCGTGCTCGTTCATTGGGCAAAACTGATTCTGGTCATTTGTCGGCATCCCTTGACTTTGTGACCTCAGCGCCCAGACAATCCGCGCTGTCACGCGAGCGGCAACGGTTATCGGTGAGTACCCTCATCCTCTGGCCTACCTCTGAAACGGGATAGTTTCACAGGCTGTTTGCGGGTTCCGTCAGGTGGGGCCTGTTCCCCTCCACTCGGGCTCGACGCTGCGTTACCCCGCAGGTCACCGATACACGGGTTTCGTGGTCGTGATCTGGCTGGGGCCGGGCTGACCGGGTCAGTGTCTCGTGCGACAGGTGATGGTGGTGGCGCTGCAGGCGTTATCCGCCTTATCAAGCAACGAGACGGAGACTGGCCATGGAAATGCTATCTGGCGGAGATATGATCGTCCGCGCTCTGGAAGACGAGGGCGTCGAGTACATCTTCGGATACCCCGGTGGAGCGGCGCTTCACATCTACGACGCCTTGTTCAAGGCGGAGAAAGTACCTCATATTCTGGTTCGTCATGAGCAGGCCGCGACCCATGCAGCCGACGGCTATGCCCGCGCGACGGGGAAGCCCGGTGTGGTGCTGGTCACGTCCGGCCCGGGTGCAACCAATGCCATTACCGGTATTGCTACTGCTTATATGGATTCCATCCCCC
The DNA here is from genome assembly GCA_011523115.1 of Halieaceae bacterium. GTDB lineage: Bacteria > Pseudomonadota > Gammaproteobacteria > Pseudomonadales > Halieaceae > Luminiphilus. The sequence continues at coordinate 2,487 of WTHO01000027.1, forward strand.
TGGTGGTGATCTCCGGCCAGGTACAGAGTCACTTGATTGGTGAAGACGCGTTTCAAGAAACAGATATGGTTGGGATCTCGCGTCCCATAGTGAAGCACAGTTTCCTGGTCCAGAAGGTGGAGGACATTCCCTCTACCATCAAGAAGGCGTTTTACATTGCTTCCACGGGGCGTCCCGGCCCTGTCGTCGTGGATATCCCAAAAGATTTAACCCATCCCGAGCATAAGTTCGAGTACGTGTATCCAGATACGGTAACCATGCGCTCCTACCAGCCCTCATCCAAAGGTCACACCGGGCAAATTCGGAAGGCGGCACGCATGTTGTTGAGTGCCAAGCGCCCCGTGATCTACGCCGGTGGCGGAGTGATTCAGGGTGAGGGTTCCGAGAAGTTGACCGCGCTGGCACGACGGTTGAATTATCCCGTCACCAATACGCTCATGGGCTTGGGCGCATTCCCCGGCAGTGACCGGCAGTTTCTGGGTATGTTGGGCATGCACGGTTTTTATGAAGCCAACATGGCCATGCATCACTCCGATGTGATTTTGGCTGTCGGTGCACGCTTTGACGATCGCGTGACCAATACGGTGTCTAAATTTTGCCCCGGGGCCAAAATCATTCATATTGATATCGACCCCGCCTCGATTGCCAAAATCGTGCCGGTTGATATCCCCATCGTGGGCCCCGTGAGCACGATTTTGGACGAGCTGGACAAGCAGCTGGCAGCACAAATGGATGGTAATGAGCGGGCGCTCCCGGATCCTGACGTACTGGCGCAGTGGTGGCAGCAGATTGACAGTTGGCGCGATGCTCACGGCCTTTGGCACGGGCGCCGCTATGCGGAGTCCAGCTCCATCATGCCTCAGGATGCGATTCTCGCCCTCTATGAAGCGACGAACGGAGAGGCCTATGTGACGTCTGACGTGGGACAGCATCAGATGTTCGCGGCGCAGTACTACAAGTTTGATTACCCTCGCCGCTGGATCAATTCCGGTGGGCTGGGCACCATGGGTTTCGGTCTTCCTGCTGCGATGGGCATCAAAATAGCGTTGCCGGAGGCCGACGTGGCTTGCGTGACCGGGGAGGGCAGTATCCAGATGAATATCCAGGAGCTCTCAACCTGCAGTCAGTACGGCTGCCCGGTGAAAATCATCAATCTGCGCAACGATTACCTGGGTATGGTCAAGCAGTGGCAGGACATGCAGTACGAGGGAAGATATTCGGAAAGCCACTACGCCGCGTCACTGCCGGATTTCGTGAAGCTTGCGGAAGCCTACGGGCACGTGGGCATGGAGGTGAGAGCGCAATCAGATTTGTTGCCTGCGATGAAAGAAGCCTTCGCGTTGAAAGATAAGTTGGTATTCATGGATATTCATATTGATCCTGACGAGCATGTGTATCCCATGATGGTTGCGCCGAATGGTGCGATGAAAGATATGTGGCTCAGCAAAACGGAGAGAACCTGATGAGACGGATACTCTCGGTGCTGTTGGAAAACGAGTCAGGTGCGCTGTCTCGCGTGGTGGGATTGTTCTCGCAGCGCGGTTACAACATCGAAACGTTGAATGTGGCGCCCACCGATGACCACTCACTGTCGCGTCTGACGGTCACAACCACGGGTGATGACCTGAAGATCGAACAAATTACCAAGCACCTCAACAAGATTATTGATGTAGTGAAAGTCGTGGATTTGACCGAAGGCGCCCACGTCGAGCGCGATACGCTATTGGTAAAGGTTCGGGCAGTGGATGCCCAGCGTGACGAGGTGAAGCGCACCGCCGAGATTTTTCGAGGTCAAATCATTGATGTCGGCCCCACCACTTATGTTGTTCAATTGACCGGGCCCTCTGAGAAGCTCGACTCCTTTCTACAGGCGCTGGGCGAGACGGAGGTGCTTGAAGTGGTGCGATCTGGTGTGGCGGGCATGGCACGTGGGGAGAAGGTACTGGCTCCCTGAGTGCGCTCGCGCGTAGCCCGAAATAAAAATTAGGCCAACATAAAAAATAGCCGGATATAAAAAAGGGCCCCTCAGGGCCCTTTTTTTATTGAACTCAGAGTAGCGGTGCGATCACCAAACTCACAATCGCCATCACGTTGATCAGAATATTCATTGAAGGGCCCGACGTGTCCTTGAAGGGGTCGCCTACGGTATCGCCTACAACCGCTGCAGCATGCGTATCCGAACCCTTGCCGCCCAGATTGCCTTTCTCAATGAACTTCTTGGCGTTATCCCAGGCACCACCGGCGTTGGCCATCATCAGCGCCATCAAAACGCAGCCCAGTAGGCCGCCGGCAAGCATGCCACCGAGGGAGGTGGCACCCAAGCCAAAGCCAACGACAACGGGCGCAAGCACCGCGATGGCGCCGGGCACGACCATCCGCTTGAGTGCCGCCGTGGTGGCAATATCGACGCAGCGGGCAGTGTCTGGTTCCGCATTCCCCTCCAACAGGCCGGGAATTTCGCGGAACTGGCGACGGATCTCGTTGATCATGTCGAATGCAGCATCGCCGACAGCGGTCATGGTGATCGACGCGATCAAGAATGGAATCGTGCCGCCGATGAATATGCCGATCAGCACTTCTGGATCCGAGAGCTGTAGGTCGAAGTCCGGGTTATTGATGGTAACGGTCTCGACAAAGGCTGCGATGATGGCCAGTGCGGCCAGTGCCGCCGCGCCGATGGCGAAGCCCTTACCGATAGCGGCTGTCGTATTGCCGACCTCATCCAAGCCGTCGGTAATCTCGCGCGTATCGGCACCCATGCCAGCCATCTCAGCAATACCGCCTGCGTTGTCTGCGACGGGCCCGTAGGCGTCGATAGCCATCGTGATGCCAACGGTGGCCAGCATGCCTACCGCGGCGATACCAACCCCATAAAGGCCCGCAAGATTGGTGGATACAAAAATAATCGCTGCCAAAAAGAGCACCGGCGCGACCACCGACTGCATGCCGACTGCGAGTCCGGTAATCATCACTGTCGCGGGGCCGGTTTCACCGGATTTGGCGATCGTGCGCACCGGCTTGCCACCTGTGTAGTACTCCGTGATCAAACCAATCGCAATGCCCCCAACGGCACCTGATACCACTGCCCACCAAATGTTTTGCGAGATGTCCATGCTCTCTGACAAAAACCAGGCCAGCGCGATAAAAATAACCGGCGCGCCCAAGGTTCCGCTACGAAGCGCCGCCTCGGGTGCCGCCGATGAACGTGCGCGCACGATCAGAATACCGGCTACCGAAGCCAACAGCCCAATACTGGCAAGCGCCAGCGGGAATGCCATCATGGCGCTCTGCTCCGCGGCCGTCAGCGCCATCGTGGAGGCGATGGCGATGCAGGCAATCATGGAGCCACAGTAGGATTCGAAGATGTCAGAGCCCATACCTGCAATGTCACCCACATTGTCGCCCACGTTATCGGCGATGACGCCGGGGTTGCGGGGATCGTCCTCGGGAATGCCGGCTTCGACTTTACCGACGAGATCGGCGCCTACATCGGCAGACTTGGTATAGATGCCGCCGCCAACGCGAGAAAACAGCGCCACGACTGAACCGCCCATGCCAAAGCCGTGAATGGCGTGCGCCGTGTGCGGGTCGCCGCCAAAGTAGTAATACAAGCCGCCCAAGCCCAGCAGTCCCAGCGATGCAACGCAGAGCCCCATGATCGAGCCCCCGTAGAAGGCGATGTTCAGCGCTGCCGCTGCGCCCTGCTGATTCGCGGCCACCGCGGTTCTCACATTGGCTTTGGTTGCGGCATACATGCCCAGGTAGCCCGCCGTCGCAGAGGACACTGCCCCTGCTATAAACGCAATGGCTGTATTAGTGCCTAATGGCGACACCAGAATGCCAACGACCAATACCGCCGCGAAGGCGAGCAGCATTTTGTACTCTCGGTGCATGAACACCATGGCCCCGATGTGAATCTGCTCGGCAATCCCCCGAACTTTGTCCTCGCCATCTGAGGCGCGGGACATCACGGTGTAAATCACAAATGCAATTGCAAGTCCGACCACCCCAAGAATGGGGGGCAACATCAAGTTAAAGCTCATAGGATTTCCTGGTGAGTGCTGTTCAAATCTGAGTGGGGCGCAAGTCTAACGACGGCGTCGATCCCTATCAATGAGATTGTTATGCCGCAACATACGTTTCCAAGCGCCAAGTCGTTCACTCTCCGTCAGTCGGCGGAAGAGATGGCCTTCATGCCCGTCATAAACCCGCGCAGCTTCGCGCCAACGACTTCTACCGAGTGATGCCTTATCTGGGCATTCGCATCAATGAGCCGACGATTGTCTACGGCGTTGCTGCTGCCCATGCCTTCACCGATGACGTCGCTGTCGAGCCCGGCAACAAAGTCCTTCAGCAGAGGTCTCGCCGCCTGATCAAACAGGTAGCATCCATATTCGGCGGTATCCGAGATCACCACATTCATCTCATACAGTTTTTTGCGGGCGATGGTATTGGCGATCAAGGGCGTTTCGTGCAGTGATTCGTAGTAAGCAGACTCCTCGATAATGCCCGCCGACACCATGGTCTCATAAGCCAGTTCAACGCCGGCTTTGACCATCGCGACCATGAGGATGCCCTGATCGTAATAGGTTTGCTCGTCGATGGGGTCGTCGGTGATGTCCTGCAATTCGAAGGGTGTGCCGTTGGTTTCCTCACGCCACTTGAGCAAGTTGGCATCACCCGCCGCCCAGTCAGCCATCATTGTGCTGGAAAAATGGCCCGACATGATGTCGTCCTGATGCTTCTCGAATAAGGGCCGCAAAATAAGCTTCATCTCCTCCGCCAGGTCAAAGGCCCGAATCTTGGCGGGGTTCGATAGGCGATCCATCATATTGGTGATGCCACCTTGCTTGAGGCCCTCGGTGACTGTCTCCCATCCGTATTGAACCAGCTTTGCGGCGTATGCCGGGTCGGTGCCGAGTTCCACCATCCGGTCAAAGCACAACAGCGAGCCAGTTTGTAGCATGCCGCAGAGAATGGTCTGCTCGCCCATCAGATCGGATTTCACTTCGGCGATGAACGATGATTCGAGCACGCCCGCGCGGTGGCCGCCTGTTCCCGCAGCGTAGGCCTTCGCCCACTCGAGGCCTTTGCCTTCCGGGTCGTTTTCCAAATGGACCGCTATCAGAGTCGGCACGCCGAAGCCACGCAGGTACTCCTCGCGCACTTCTGTACCGGGGCATTTGGGCGCCACCATGATGACCGTGAGATCGTCACGGATTTTCATGCCTTCTTCGACGATATTGAAACCGTGAGAATAGGAGAGGCAGGCGCCCTGCTTCATGAGCGGCATGACGGATTCCACCACGTTGGTGTGTTGTTTGTCCGGCGTGAGGTTAAGTACCAGGTCAGCTTCCGGGACCATTTCTTCGTAGGTGCCGACCTGAAAACCGGCCTCGGTGGCTTTAACCCAAGACGGTCGCTTTTCTTCGATCGCTTCTTTGCGGAGCGCGTAGGACACGTCCAGCCCGCTATCCCGCAAATTCAGGCCCTGATTGAAGCCCTGAGCACCACAACCGATGATCACCAGCTTCTTTCCCGAGAGTGGCGCGACACCTGCCTCGAATTCGCCCGGATCCATGAAGCGGCACTTACCCAGCTCCTGAAGCTGGGTGCGGAGGGGGAGGGAGTTGAAATAATTGCTCACGGATAGGTCCTTGGTTCGGCCGCTAAAAAAAGGGGGCGTATTGTGTCGGACATCGTGCTCCGGGTAAACGCCGCTGTTACACTTTATTTAGGTGGCCCGCAGGGGTTGAGGAGTTAACGCTTATGGCAATACCGGATCAAACGACCGATACAGACGAGTTGGAGCGAGCAGCGGAGCAGATTGAAGCGCCACTGGCCAGTCTCGTAGGGGACTATGAGGAGGCCGATGCCGGCAATGCTCCGCGCGTCACCGGCATCTTTTTACTGCCAAACCTGTTGACCTCGGGCGCTCTCTTTTGCGGCTTCTACTCCATTATTGCGGGCATGCAGGGGGACTTCTACGCGGGCGCGGTGGCGATTTTGGTGGCCATGATCTTTGACGGCCTCGACGGACGAGTGGCGCGACTGACCCGGACGAGTAGCGCCTTTGGCGCGCAATATGACAGCCTCTCGGATATGGTGAGTTTCGGTTTGGCACCGGCGTTGCTCACATTTAACTGGGCGCTGACCGGGCTGGGCAAGGTCGGCTGGGTGGCGGCGTTTATCTATGCCGCCTGCGCGGCGCTCCGGCTAGCGCGCTTCAATGCTCACATGGAGAGCGACGACACTACTCACTTCACCGGCCTCGCGAGCCCAGCGGCTGCGGCTACTGCAGCGGGGCTTGTATGGATGGGGCAGACCCATGGATGGACTGGCCCCACCCTCGATTGGGCACATGCGCTCTTGCTCGCCGCTCTCGGGTTTTTGATGATCTCCCGCTTTCCTTACTCCAGTTTCAAATCGGTTACCTTTGATCGGCGGGTGCCTTTCGTCAGAATGCTCCTGGTGGTCGCTGTTCTTGGCCTAATTGCCCTAGATCCACCCGTGGCAATTTGGTGTATGTCAGTGCTATACGCGCTGTCGGGGCCGCTACTGCACCTGCGTAATATGGATCAATCAAGCCAGGAGGGCGCCAAAGATCATGACAAAACGGAATTACACTGACCCCAGCATCTTATCCTCGGACATTACCCCCGAGTCGGTCTTTCTCAATCGCCGGTCTCTCATCAAATCGGCGACAGTCGCCGCGGTGGCCGGATCCACCGCAATACCCAGCACTTCGGCGTCGGCCGGGCAGGCCGCCGAGCAGCCGCTCAATTATGCGCCGCAGGAAGAGCATCCTCTGACGTCCGAGCAGACGCCGATTGAGGCGGTGACCAGCTATAACAATTTCTACGAATTCGGTACCGATAAATCGGACCCCGCTCGGCACGCCCACACCATGACCACGGATCCCTGGAGTGTCAAAGTCGGTGGATTGGTGGCAAACCCGGGCGAACTGCACTTGGAGGATCTGTTATCCGGGTTTGACTTGGAGGAGCGAATCTATCGTTTTCGTTGCGTCGAGGCATGGTCGATGGTCGTACCCTGGGTAGGATTCCCGCTTGCTGACTTATTAACACGCTTCGAGCCGCTGTCTGAAGGGCGCTTTGTGGAATTCAAAACCCTCCACCGGCCCGGGGAGATGCGAGGGACGCGCTCTTTCACCAGCGTCATTGATTGGCCGTATCGCGAGGGTTTGCGTCTGGACGAAGCGATGCACCCCCTGACGCTGATGGCGGTGGGCCTCTATGGCAAAACACTCCCTAATCAGAATGGGGCACCGTTGCGACTGGTTGTGCCCTGGAAGTACGGCTTCAAGAGCATCAAGTCGATCGTGGAGATCAACGTGACCGCCGAGCAGCCCCAAACCAGTTGGCAGTCTCTGCAGCCCAGCGAGTATGGTTTTTATGCCAACGTGAACCCTGAAGTCGATCATCCCAGATGGTCACAACGATATGAAAGGCGGCTCCCCTCTTCTATTTTTAAGCCCAATCGCGTGCCTACCTTGGCGTTTAACGGATACGAGGCGGAGGTGGCGTCGCTATACCAAGGTATGGATCTGAGCCGCTATTACTAGGTCTGATGCCAGACCGTGTCTTGGTGCTGATAGTCGACAATCTTCGGATAGATGATGCAAAAGCCGATTGCGGCAACAGGGTGGTTGGTTACTGCCGGAGCACTGGCACTGTGTCTGGCGCCACTCGGACTCATGACTTATCAACTTATGTCTGGGCACCTCGACCCTGACCCCGCCAAGCGATTGATGCAGGGCACAGGGGAGTGGGCGCTGCGGGGGTTGGCGATTATTTTGCTGGCGACGCCACTTGCGCAACACGGTTGGCGGAGCCTGTTTCAGTATCGTCGGATGATTGGGCTCACGGTATTTTTATACGTGAGCCTTCACTTGCTCTTGTTTTCGCAGGTTTATGTCGGCTGGGAGCTGGAGCTGCTCCTCGAGGAGCTCAACGAGCGACCCTACGTGCTGGTTGGATTTGCGGCCTGGTGCATGCTCATGCCATTGGCGATGACCTCTTTCAACAGCGCTCGCCGACGGCTCGGGCGCCGCTGGCGGCAGCTGCACCGCCTGATTTATCCCGCCACGATCCTCGCGTGGTTCCACCTTTTCTGGTTGAGTCGGTCGGATGTCGGTGAGGCGCTTGCCTATGGAGCGGTTTTTTTGGCGCTATTGGGATGGCGGCTTCGTCGAAGGCTCGCGCGCGCTCGAGTTCCGCGCCGCGATTAGCCGACAAAATCACGTAAAGGTGGTGCAGATCCTGTTGCGGGCCCTGCCGCTGTATTGTTAACATCCCGCTCCCGCGCGGCGACTTTCTTCTGGATTTTGCCCCCGCTTCGGGCCCTCAAAACTTTTTTCAAAAAAGGCTTGCACGGCTTCAAGCGGTACGTATAATGCGCGGCCTTGGCGGGGGTAACCCCCCCGGCCAGAGACCTGCCCGAGCGGCAGGTTTGTTGCTTAACAGTAAGATGAAGACAGATGTGTGGGCACTTGTTGGGATGGTTTTCACTAACCATTCAGACACAACAAGTGACTCATTGATTCAATGATTTCGAATTGTGTCTGA
>WTHO01000274.1 GCA_011523115.1 Halieaceae bacterium
AGTGGAGTTGGCACGCAGACACCCAACCGATAGACTCTCGGCCTTTCGCAATGACCCGTCTCGCCCGGGTCGCCGACTTTGGAAAGATCGTGGAAATAGCACCGCTTATTAACCAAATCAAAGATATCCGCGCACGCACTGACGTGTTGAGGGGGTATCTTTGACTACGCCGTCAAGCAGGATCGACTGAAAGAAGTCGAGCTCGAGTTGGCGGAGCCCAGTATTTGGGATGATCCCGACAGGGCTCAGGCGCTAGGTCGAGAGCGGGCCTCCCTCGAGGCCGTGGTGACCACCATTGAAACTCTCGATACGGGATGTGATGACGCCAGCGATCTGCTTGACCTCGCCGTGGAGGAAGACGACGAGGACACAGCCCAGTCTGTCCAGCAGGATCTGGCGTCGCTCGAAGGTGCGCTTGAGAAGCTGGAATTCAGAAGAATGTTCTCGGGCGAGACGGACGAGAATAATGCGTATCTGGATATTCAAGCCGGCTCCGGAGGCACCGAGGCGCAGGATTGGGCTGAGATGTTGTTGCGGATGTATCTGCGATGGGGTGAAGACAAGGGGTTCAAGACGACGCTGGTCGAGGCGTCTGCTGGTGAGGTGGCTGGCTTGAAGAGTGCGACGGTGCAATTTGAAGGGGAGTACGCCTTCGGATGGCTGCGCACTGAAACAGGGGTGCATCGCCTCGTACGGAAGTCGCCTTTTGATAGTGGTGGGCGCCGTCACACCTCTTTTGCTTCGGTTTTTGTCTCCCCCGAGATTGATGACAACATTGAGATCGATATCAACCCGGCCAACCTGCGGGTGGATACCTACCGTTCTTCGGGGGCGGGGGGACAACACGTCAATACGACCGATTCGGCGGTGCGCATTACGCATGAGCCTAGCGGGATTGTGACCAGCTGTCAGACAGAACGGTCTCAGCATCAAAACCGCGATAACGCGATGAAGCAGCTGCGCGCCAAGTTGTTTGAAATGGAAATGCTAAAGCGCAGCGCCGAAAAGCAGGCCATGGAAGACAGCAAAGCCGATATCGGTTGGGGGTCCCAGATCCGCTCCTACGTACTGGACGATTCGCGGATCAAGGATCTGCGCACGGGTGTCGAGACGCGGAACACCCAGTCGGTGCTGGACGGCGCGCTTGACCCATTTATTCAGGCCTCTCTTAAAAAGGGCCTCTGATCCAACTCGTGACGGAGAACAGCGTGGATACGCCGCAGCAATCAGATGACGAAAACAAATTAATCGCTGAGCGCAGAGCGAAACTGACTGCTTTGCGCGAGCTTGGACCTGCGTTTCCCAACGATTTTCGCCGCACAGCGCTTGCCGGCGAACTGCAACGTGACTACGAGCAACACGATAAGGCGACCCTCGAGGAGAGGGACGCGCATTTTTCAGTGGCGGGGAGGTTGATTCGCAATCGCGGCGCGTTTCTCCTGATTCAGGATGGTTCCGGCACGATTCAGCTTTACCTCAATCGGGAGCAGCTGGGTGAAGAGGCCGTCCAGAATATCAAGACCTGGGATCTCGGCGATATTGTGGCGGCGTCCGGCTCGCTGAATCGATCCGGGAAAGGCGATCTGTACATCAACATGCAAGAGGGTCGCTTGCTGACCAAAGCGCTGCGTCCGTTACCCGACAAATATCACGGCCTCGTCGATCAAGAAATGCGTTATCGGCAACGATATGTTGATCTCATCGTGAATCCTGAGGTGCGCGAGATTTTCCGAGTACGTGCGGCCACCGTTCAATTCATCAGGCAGTTTCTTGCCGAGCGGCAGTTCGTTGAGGTCGAGACGCCAATGCTTCACCCCATCGCGGGCGGCGCCACCGCGAGACCCTTTATTACGCACCACAACGCGTTGGATATGGAGATGTATCTGCGGGTTGCCCCCGAGCTTTATCTCAAGCGGCTTACCGTGGGGGGGTTCGAGAAAGTCTTTGAGATCAATCGCAACTTCCGCAATGAGGGCTTGTCCACTCGCCACAACCCCGAGTTCACCATGCTTGAGTTTTACTGGGCCTACGCCGACTTCCGTGACGCGATGGATCTCACGGAAGAGCTGATGCGGGAACTCACGCAAGCCGTTTTGGGTACGACAGAAGTCACTTACGGTAGCGATACCTTCCACTTTGATCGTCCCTTTGATCGGATGACGGTGGTGGAGGCCATTCTCAAGCACAATCCGGATCTGAGCGCCGAAGATATTGCGGACAGGAATGGCGCAGCCGCGGTTGCCGAGCGGCTGGGCGTTCAGGTCGACGCGGCCTGGGGGCTGGGCAAGATCCAGATTGAGATTTTTGAGGAGACCGCCGAGGCACAATTACTGCAGCCGACCTTCATCACGGCCTACCCAACCGAGGTTTCGCCCTTGGCTCGCCGTAACGACCACGACCCCTTCGTGACAGACCGCTTCGAATTTTTTGTCGGTGGGCGCGAGCTGGCGAATGGCTTCAGTGAGCTCAATGATGCTGAGGATCAAGCGGAGCGCTTCAAGGCGCAGGTGGCTGCCAAAGAGGCAGGGGATGATGAGGCGATGCACTTCGACCACGACTACATTCGCGCGCTGGAGTATGGTCTGCCGCCGACAGCGGGAGAGGGGATCGGTATCGACAGGTTGGTGATGCTACTCACTGATTCACCCTCTATTCGGGACGTGATTCTGTTTCCTCACCTCCGCCACGAATAATTGAATACCGCGCTGGTGCCCGCCTGTCGCGCGGTGCTATGCTCATTCAAACCATAAGAGGTAATCAGCGTGCGCGATTGGCCGCGTCTCAGCTTCATCATCCTACTTCCTGCGCTGATAGGCCTCTCTGGGTGTGCCACCCCGCCCGACGCAGACGGCGATGTGACCGGCGGTTCCGATAGCGTGATGTCCCAATCAGAATCCGCCTCTGATGGGCTTTGCGAGTGCCCCGAAAACCCGCAAGTTGACGAGTTCAATGCCGCGCTGCAGGCGCTGGCACAGGGCGATTTTGAGGCGGCTGCGGCCGCACTGTCACGCCACGCTGAGTTGGGCGGCGATCGCAATCGCAGCGAGGCAAGGGCGGGACGCGAGCTGGCAGATCTCCTCGCCCGATATCCGGCCGACGGTGCCACCATCGCATCATCCCCGGGCAGCGATCGTGCGGCCTTGATTCAGTTGGTTTTGATCTTGGTCGATCGGTTGGAGAGCAATATCGCAACATTGGGCGCAGAGAATGCCCAGCTTGCCGCTGATCTTGAAAAACGCGAAGAGGCGCTTAAGCGCTTGCGCGAACTGACGTTGGGCCAGCCGGAAGCGTAACCCGGAAGACGGAACCTTCATCGGGGCGGCTTTCCAGTGCGATGCTGCCTCCCAGCATGGTGCAGAATTCCCTCACGATTGCGAGCCCAAGACCGGTGCCGCCATATTGCAGCCCGGTGTTGGATTCGGCCTGAATGAAGGCCTCGAAGACACGGTCTTGTTGCGCCTGCGTCATACCAATACCTGTATCGGCTACTGCAACGGTCAAAGCGTCTGCAGTCATCGATGCCGACACAGTGATGTCTCCCTCTTTGGTGAATTTACAGGCGTTGGAAAATAAATTGGTGACGATCTGCTGCAGTTTGCCTCGGTCGCTGTTGATATCCCGCATGCTGTCATTGTCGATGTCCAGGACGAGACGGTTGTTGTTTTGCGACAGAAGAGGGGAGAGTGCATCGCATACCTGCACAAGCAGTGCGGCCGGGCTGAATACTTCCAGACTCACCTGCATCTTGCCGGTCTCAATTTTAGACAGGTCCAGGATGTCGTTGATGAGTGTCAGTAGCTGGTTACCCGAAAAAATGATCGTCGCCAAATCATGGTGAAACTGCTCTCGGTCAATATCCAAACCGTCGCCCAGTTCATCCTGCAGCATCTCCGAGTATCCAATGATGGCGTTGAGAGGCGTCCTGAGTTCATGACTGACGTTGGCGAGGAACATGCTCTTCGCCGCGTTGGCAGAATCGGCATCGGCGCGCGCGGTGTTCATCTCTTCAATGGCGATCTGCAGCTTGGCAGACATGTCGTTGAATGTTCTGGCTAAATCGCCAATCTCGCCGGAGTCTCGCTGGTCGTCGATTCGGTAGGTTAAATCGCCCGATCCAAAGCGCTCTACTCCCCGTTTCATGCGCGTGAGCGAGGCGTTGGTGCTGCGGATCATGGCAAACACCAGCGCAAGCGTAATCGCGATGGAACTGATGAAGCCGATGACGGTGATTTGATCTGTGAGGGTGATCGTCCGGTCAATGGCATTGGCACGTTGCACGGCGACGAAGGATTGCCGTTGATCCAGTTCCTGTAACCGTTGCTGGGTGCTGTTATAGGAACGCGCCGACTCCACTGCAATGATGGCGCCGTCAGCATTGTATTGCTCGTAGAACTGTCGCCATTCGGCGAGCAAGGCGGTCACGCTGTCGTGCAAACGCCGATAGTGGGCTTCGAGCTCCTCCCCGCCGAATCCTCCCAATTGTCGCAAACGCTCGCTGATGATCTCCAGATCGGCGCGGGCCTGCTCCAGCGCGGCCTCGTCGAGTGGTTCATCGGTGGTCTCTCTCAGTGTGGCGAGCACCAGTACCTGTTGACGCTTGGTCTGCAGGTTTTGCTCGAGTTCGGCGGTTAACTGCGCGGCGGTTACTGCCTCCTGATAGGCGAGGGAGCTCTCATTGCGCGCGAAGCTCCCCCATAGCGACGTGCCCACGTTGATCGCAAAGAGAATCAGTATGGCAGCGGAAAATAAATACAGCCGCCCACGCAGGCTCAGCCGCGGCCGAAGTTGACTAACGGCGTCAGCGGCCCGCATTGAGGCAGGTCGCTATTTTTTCGAGTAACTCGGGGAAGTTAACCGGTTTGGTGGCATAGTCGCAGCACCCTGCTTCCAGCGCACGATGTTTGTCTTCCGCCATCGCATGTGCGGTCAGGGCGATGATGGGAATGTGCTTGATAGAGGCATCCCCCGCTGCCTCCTCGCAGGCGCTCCAACCGTCCTTGACCGGTAGATTCATGTCCATCAATACGACAGCGGGCTGGAGGGCGCGCATGTTTTGCAGAGCGGCTTCGCCATCGCCCGCAGTGGACACGCGATGACCCGCGCGCTCCAGTCTGCGAACCAGCATATCGCGATTTACCTCATTATCCTCCACCAGCAATATGAGCTGCTCAGACATGACCATCACCATCCCTCAAGCCCAATAAAGGGTAGGCAACAATCGTGTCCTCGATACCTTTAACCGATAGCGTGCGCGGCTCTCCAAATTCAAAGATTGCCTGCGGCAGTTTTTCGCAAGTGGCAGCGGAAACCAGGATCTCATCGGGCCTTGCCTGCCCCTCGATACGCGACGTCACATTCATGGCGTGTCCTACGCAGCCATACTTTGCTCGCTGCTCGGAGCCGATATTGCCGGCAATAACGGAGCCCGTATTGAGCGCAATCCGATGCTGCAATTTAGGGAGCCCCTCAGCTTCATTGGCCATATTGACTGCGGCAATAGCATCTCGCATGGCCAGCGCGCTTCGTACAGCCCGCTCGGGGTCGTCATCTTGACGTTTGGGTGCGCCGAACACCGCCAGAATGGCGTCCCCCAAAAACTCGTCGATCGTGCCCTCGTGCTGAAAAATAATGCTGGTCATATGCTCAAAGTAGCGATTGAGGAGCGATACGACTTTGGGCGGAGGTAAATGTTCAGCCAATGTCGTGAAGCCACAGATATCGGACATCATGATGGTGACCTCGCGCAGGTCGCCGCCAAGCTCGAGCCCCTCAGGGGCCTCCAGTAGTTGTGCAACGATATCGTCTGACAAGTACCGGCCGAACGTTTGTCTTATGAAGCGTTCGTTGCGCTCCAACTGATGCCGGTAGTCCTCTTCCCGGTCGTGCCACCGCTTGCGCTCGATGCCGGCGGAGATTCTTGCCTGCAGGAGTACCGGGTTGAAGGGCTTGAGTAGGTAATCGTCTGCCCCGGCTTGAATGCAAGCAATAATTTGATCCATATCCTGACGCCCACTGATCATAATCACAGGCGTCGCGCGGAGATCAGCGTGCTCTTTCATCTGCTTTAACACCTCCGCACCGCCAATCCCCGGCATCATCAGGTCCAGGAGCACCACGTCCACACCTCGAGTTTCCAGCAGCTCGAGTGCCTCCTCGCCCGACACCGCAGAAATGACGGTGTGTCCGGCGCGCGACAGTAACCGGCTGATGAGCTCCCGGTTCTCCGGCATGTCGTCGACCGCCAGAATCACCCCCGGTGCATCAGAGAGAGGGGACGCGGTGGGTGGGGTGGGCAGAATCGCCTGCTGCTGTGTGCCCTCAACACTCGATAACAGAGCCGGTAAGGCGGACTGTAACGCGGGGTGCAGCTGTGCAAAGTCCTCATGAAGCATCTCAGCGTAACCGCGAATAGCACCGATCAGATTCAGGAGATCATGATTGGCATCTGACGAGGGGTTCAGGAGCAGTGCGCGGATGCGACTCAGCGCATCTTGAAGCGCGCTCACATCGGCATCCATCGGGGGTTCCACCGTCACCGTAGGGCGTGTGACGGCCGCCAGAAAAGGCTCTGCGGACGCCAAAATACGATTCGCCCATTGATCTGGTTGCTCAGTTTCTAACACCACAGCGGGGGCCTCGTGATCGCTACCCTGAAGTATACCGACGAACAACCCGATAAGCTGAACCGTCGCCTTCGGGTATAGGCGATAGACGGTTCATGGGGTAGTATCGCACCAACTTGGGTATCAAATGGGGCACAAGATCCATGCTAGATCAAGTGGAAATATTTCACGGCTTGTCTGACGAAGAGTTGAAGGCACTTGAAGGTAGCAGCACCACGCGAGCTTTCCCCAAAAATACCGTGGTAATTCATGAGAACGACCCCGCTGATTCGCTCTTTGTGATCGAGGCAGGCAAGGTCAAAGTCTACTGTAGCGATAAAAATGGCAAGGAATTCATCATGAATACCCTTGGGCCGGGCGACTATTTTGGTGAACTTGCGCTCCTTGATGATTCTACCCGCTCCGCATCGGTGCGCACCGTTGAAAAATCTGAATTTCGTATCGTCATGAAAGAAGATTTTTCCGGCGTACTGGAAGACCATCCCGGCATCACCAAGCAGCTGATCAGTAACCTCGCCGGCCGCGTGCGCAAGCTCACTGCAGACGTGAAAAGCCTCGCGCTTCAGGATGTCTATGGTCGCGTTGCCAACGTGCTGATGGATCTGGCGGAGGAGCGCGGCGATGGCACGCTGTTCATCCCCGAGAAGCTGACCCAGCAGGATATTGCTGACCGGGTTGGAGCATCACGCGAGATGGTGGCGAGGATCTTGAAAGATTTGACGATCGGTGAGTACATCCGGTTCGAAGGCCGTCATATCGTGATCAATACCCGCCTGCCTGCCAAGTACTGATCAGTGCTCCGGGTGGCCGGTTACCTCTGCGGCGAGTAGGCCTTTCCCGAGCCGGATTTTTACAGAATCACCTTCAGCGGCTGATTCCGCGTGCTTCACGACCTTTCCTTGTTCATCGGTGACGATGGCATAACCTCTGTGGAGGGTTTGCTCCGGGCCCAGTGACGCGAGTAGCTTGATGTGATGATTGAGCTCCCCACGCGTGGCCTGCAGATGCCGATGGATATGCCGCTGCAACTGATGCCCCAATTGTTGGCACAGATCTCGCTGTCGGCTCAGTTGCTGCCTGGGATGTTGTGCATCGAGACGTGAGCCAAGTTGCTCCGCCTGAGACCGGTATGCCTTGAGCTGTCGGATTGTTCCGCGATATAGCGATGAATTGAGCCGCGCAAGCGTGGCTTGCTGTTGCTTGAGAGCATGCCCGGGGTGGCGAACGCGCCTCTTTAATGTGCTCAATTGGTGGCTAAGATCACTCAGCCGTCGGCTCATTGACCGCGACAAGTCCGCGGTGAGCATGTCGAGGTGCTGTGCAACCTCGTTTTGGTCTGTGGATACCAGTTCAGCAGCAGCGGAGGGGGTGGCTGCCCGTGTGTCGGCGACCAAATCGGCAATGCTGAAGTCGATCTCGTGACCGACAGCTGACACCGTAGGTACGGTCGCCGCAAAGAGTGTGCGCGCGACGGCTTCTTCATTGAATGCCCATAAATCTTCCAGTGAACCCCCGCCGCGGCCCACGATCACAACATCAAGGGGTAGGGCGCCGCTTTGCGTGAGGCGATCTGCCTGAGCAATCGCTGCGGCAATCTGCTCGGCTGCGCCCTCACCCTGCACCGGCACGGGAAAGACGTAGATCCGGGTGTGCGGGCTGCGTCGCGCCAGTACGGTCAGCACATCCTGCAGCGCAGCGCCCGTTGCAGAGGTGACGACACCGACGTGCGCGGCATCATTGGGCACAGGTTGTTTGGCGGTGGGTGAGAATAGTCCTTCCTCGGAGAGCTGCTTTTTGAGGCGCTCAAAGGCGAGCTGCAAGGCACCTGCGCCTGCAGGCTCCAAATGCTCACAGATCAGCTGAAACTCGCCTCGACCCTCATAGAGAGAGACCTTGGCCCGAATGCGCACCGAGTCACCTTGAGAGGGGCGCACTTTGACCCGCCCGTTGGCCCCTCGGAACATTGCGCAGCGGACCTGTGCGTCGGCATCTTTCAGCGAGAAATACCAGTGCCCTGAACTGGCCGCTGTAAAGTTACCGATCTCCCCCTCTACGGTCACCCTGTCAAAATGGCCCTCCAGCAGCACTTTGGCCTCGCGGTTTAATTCGCTGACGGAAAGCGCGGTACGCGTGTAGGCATCGGTGTTCATGGCGGTGAGAAGCGCTCCAGATTGCGTAATCTTGGGTGGGCAGAGTCTGCTGAGATTGTCGCGTCGGGAGCCCGTCTGTATACTAGCGCGTTTGGGGAGACCCGATACGGCAGATCTCTGTCGATCGGGCACGACGAGGCGAACATGCTCCGAATTGCACACGAAGGGCTCACTTTCGATGATGTGCTTCTCCTGCCCGGCTACTCTGAGGTGACTGCCAAGGATGTCTCGCTGGTCACGCGCCTGACGCGCAATATCCCACTCAATATCCCGTTGGTATCCGCCGCCATGGATACCGTGACCGAGTCACGCCTGGCCATTGCTCTGGCCCAGGAGGGTGGGATCGGCATCATTCACAAGAACATGACGATTCAGGAGCAGGCCGAGGAGGTCCGCCGCGTCAAGAAGTTTGAGAGCGGCGTGGTGAAGGACCCCATCACGATCGAGAGCACCGCCAGTATTGCGGATTTGATTGATCTCACCCGCGCCAATGGTATTTCTGGCGTGCCGGTGATGGAGGCTGGCAATCTCGTCGGTATTGTGACCCGGCGGGACATTCGTTTTGAGACCGACACCGCCCAGCCGGTTTCCGCCATCATGACCGAGAAGAAAAAGTTGGTGACGGTCAAAGAGGGCGCTCCACTTGAAGAGGTGCAGCGACTGTTGCACGAACATCGAATAGAAAAAATTCTGGTTGTAGACGATGACTTTGGGCTGAAAGGCCTCATTACGGTTAAGGATTTTGATAAAGCGGAGTCTTTTCCTCACGCCTGCAAAGACGAATTTGGTCAGCTGCGGGTTGGCGCGTCAGTCGGTACCAGCCCAGATACAGATGAACGCGTTGAAGCGCTGATTCGCGCAGGTGTCGATGTGTTGGTAGTGGATACCGCGCACGGCCACTCCAGAAATGTGCTCGAGCGGGTCGGCATGATCAAGGCTCGCTATCCGGAGGTGGATGTCATTGGCGGCAACATAGCGACTCCGGAGGCCGCACTGGCATTGCGCGACGCAGGCGTCGATGCAGTGAAGGTTGGGATTGGACCGGGCTCAATCTGCACGACCCGAATCGTGACAGGCGTCGGCGTGCCACAAATTTCTGCAATTGCTGCGGTATCGGAGGCCTTGGCTGATTCAGGCGTTCCGGTCATCGCCGATGGTGGGATTCGCTTCTCTGGCGATCTGGCCAAGGCCCTGGCCGCGGGTGCTGACGCCGTAATGATGGGGAGTATGTTTGCCGGTACCGAGGAGGCTCCGGGAGAAGTGGAGCTCTATCAGGGCCGGACCTATAAATCCTATCGTGGCATGGGTTCAATCGGTGCCATGTCGCAAAGTCAGGGGTCCTCCGATCGCTATTTTCAGGACTCCAGCGTGGGCGCGGAGAAGCTGGTCCCAGAGGGTATTGAGGGCAGGGTGCCCTATAAAGGTCCAGTGTCGGCCATCATTCATCAGCTGATGGGGGGCGTACGCTCAGCGATGGGTTATGCGGGATGCGCAACGTTGGACAAAATGCGCACCGAGCCGCAGTTTGTGCGCGTGACCTCAGCCGGGATGTCCGAGTCCCACGTGCACGACGTATCGATTACCAAGGAAGCGCCCAATTACCCCGTTCGGTAACAGCAGTATCTGTCGCTGTTCGTATCAACCTTAATGCGCGGAGCCCGAGTCGTGACACAGGATATTCATCGCGATCGTTTGCTGATCCTCGACTTCGGTTCTCAATACACGCAGCTCATCGCGCGACGTATTCGCGAAGTCGGGGTGTATTGCGAGATAGTTCCTTGGGACACCTCGGACGATGTTATCCGTGACTTTGCACCCAAAGGTATTGTTCTCTCTGGCGGGCCCGAGTCAGTAACGGATCCCGACTCGCCTCGCGCCCCAGACCTTGTTTTCAGTCTCGACGTGCCCCTGCTCGGCATTTGTTACGGCATGCAGACGATGGCCGCGCAGTTGGGCGGTTCGGTGGAGGGATCTGACACATCCGAGTTTGGCTATGCACAAATTCGACGCACTGTGGGTGGCGGATTGTTGGCAGATATTGCTGATCAAACGGATGCTGAGGGCAGGCAACTCCTCGATGTCTGGATGAGCCATGGTGACAAGGTCTCGGTATTACCGGCTGACTTCGAGCTGATGGCCGAGACCGACAGTTGCCCCATTGCGGGCATGGCGCACCGCGATAAGCCCTGGTTCGGTATTCAGTTTCACCCCGAAGTGACCCATACGCTGAAGGGCGAAGACATCTTTCGGCATTTCGTACTGTCGATCTGC
>WTHO01000095.1:0-5837 GCA_011523115.1 Halieaceae bacterium
ATAGAAAAGGTCGTCAAACAAAATTAGCTTTCCTGAGGCGTTATCCGCCGTAATGAAGTCTGCATAATATCGCAGGCCCGACGGTGCCGTAGGGCGACCTAAAAACGCGATGAAGATCTTCTGCACGTAGGCCCCCGATACGCCATAGCTCAGATCGGTTTGATCGCTATTTGCTACCAACGGGCAGTTGTCACTGCCATCGGGAACGCCATCATCGTCATCGTCTGTGTCACAGGCGTCGCCCGTTCCATCTGAGTCAAAATCACTCTGCCCTGAGTTAGCGACCAACGGACAGTTGTCGCTGCCGTCTGCTACAGAGTCGCCGTCATCATCGTTGTCACAAGCATCCCCAGTGCCGTCGGCATCCGTATCTGCCTGGCCCGCGTTTGCGACTGAAGGACAGTTGTCCGCGCCGTCAGTGACGCCATCTCCGTCGGAGTCAGGTGCAACGGGCGTAAAGGTAAAGCTATCTGAGTAAGCACTATTTCCGTTCGCATTCACTGCTCTCAGCCGCATCGTCACGCTCACGCCGTTGCTCAGGCCGGATATGGTGATTGGGCTGCTGGTGTCCGCGGGGCTGAGGGCGGTAAAGTCCCAGTCGAAACCATTAAAGGTGCCATACTCATAGTTGGTAATGGCACTGCCATTGGCTGAACCGGGTGTAAAACTGACGGTTGCGCCTCTGTCGATTGGCGACGCGGAGATACCGGTTGGAGGGCTGGGCAGGCCAGAGTCCTCCCCAACAATGCGAAAATCAACCGTCTCCGTTGCGCCGTCCGATTGACAGCCCGCGACAGTGCCCCAACCCCCCGTAAACGCGGCCCAGGCTAAATATCGATCACCTGCATTGAGCGCAGCTTGCGCAGGGTAACCACCTCGTCCATAGCCCGGGTCGACCGCTAACGCCTGATCGACCAGATGTTGGTTCGGATCAAAGGCCTCAACTGTAATGAGCCAGCTGCTACTCGCGGTGGGCGTGTAGTCCTTGATGCTGTAGTAGCCATCCTCTGCCGGTATGAAAAGCCTCCGGTCAGTGCCGCCGTAACCATTTTGGGTCACCAGCGCACATCCGGCTACATCATAGGTCGGTGTGAGGGTAATGGGCCCGACGGAATAAATCTCCGCCGCTAAAACGCCAGATGAGCAAATGACCGAGGCTAAAAGGAAGACAACGTACCGGGCGATTCGCATGCTAACGCACCTTTATTTTTTTCCTCTATGTTCCCATGCCGGCGTTGTTTAATCCACGCCCGAATCAATCGGTGGCGCCCATCAGCCACCACCAATGAGTCGATTCAGCTTCAGTCCATTACCTTGACCAAGATGTCATCCCGGTGATTGAGAATATTGAGGTTGGCCGTGGCGAGTCGGCCCTCAAAGATCTTCATCACCTTGTTAACGCCAGCAGCAAAGTCCGCGTAACTTTCAAATCCGCAAGTGGCGTAAAAAGCAAGCTCCGGGCCCCA
Organism: Halieaceae bacterium; assembly: GCA_011523115.1. Lineage (GTDB taxonomy): Bacteria > Pseudomonadota > Gammaproteobacteria > Pseudomonadales > Halieaceae > Luminiphilus. The sequence continues at coordinate 1,467 of WTHO01000095.1, forward strand.
GGCATGCTCGTAACGATTGCACTCGCCAAAACCCTCATCGTAGGCGCTGTAAAACTCCTCGGCTTTAGCCTGCATTTCGACGTGATTTAAATGCGGCGCAAATGCGGTACTCGCATAAAGCACGTACTTCGGCATTTTGGTCATGCCCTGCTTGGTCATCAGCACAATGTGATCCATATGCGAGCCGAAGAGTTGCACCTCATCGGGAGAGGCAACCGACGGTGAGCCGTCCATAATGCGCGCGAAATGATCAATGTCATCAAAGGTGCAGGTGGTATAGAAAGCGCGGGGGGAGCCGAACTCGTGCTTATACATCGCACAATTATTAAAACCGCGTTTTTCTTCGCCCTTGAGGTATTCCTTCAGTGAGGCTTCCAGTTCACTGGGTTTGGCCCCGGCAGGGATTTCATAGGTAGACCACAGCGCCATGGGGAGCGCCTTGGGCGCGGCGTGGTCATCTGCCCACGCGGTGGTAGCCAATATGGTCGCAGTAAAGCCTGCAAGAATTTGTTTAGCGAAACTCATGTTTCCCCCTTTTTTCTTTTGGATTCCGGGGAGGCTACCACAGGGAAGACCGGACTGAAGAATTAGCCTAAGCGGGTCTCTGATCAGATGCGCTTCGCTGCCACCACCGCGGCGGCGGACCCAGCACCGACGACTGCGCACCACAACCGCAGCAGTGGGTTTTTGTACCGACCCCCGAGCTCTGCCGCCTCGTCGCGGTGGCTCACCTCATCGGCCTGGCAATCCAGCAGCACCTGACGCAGCGCCCCTTCCTCACCTGCATTGCCCAAGCGCACAATTTGCTGCGCGTAATGGTGGTCGACAAAAGTTTCAACGGCCTCGATGGTGGCAAATATTGCCTTGCGGCCAAACAACGCAGGCAGGGCACCGGTCAGCCACCCCATCACGTGCCAGAGGGGTAACAGGCGCGTCCGGTTTGCCGGGGGAACAATCTCCTCCATCAGCTCCAGGTGTCGCGTCTCGGTCACGAGGTGCCGCTCAGCAAACTGTCGGGCCTGTGCGTCACGTGATATCGCCAAAATGCCACGATAGATCATCACTGCGCCGTACTCACCGGCGTGATCGGAGCGCAGCTCCCGGCGCAGCCAGCTTGGCATCCCGCTAAAAGCGGGCCATTCAGCACCCGCTACGTGACCACCTGAAGAGGATGCGGCTCCTGAAGGGCTAACCTCGACAGGATTATCCTGCAACGTGTCGTCCAGCGCGCAGTGGCTGTGCTGCGGCGAGGAGACCACGGGTTCGTCCACAGGCGCGTTCATAAGATTTAACCGATTCATTGGCGGGGCACAAAACCATAGCGAAATTGCCCGGCAGAATCAGGTCAAGCACTCCCCGTGGGCTGCACTGCCCGGGCATAGGGCTCGCTGGCTCGGGCAAAACCGAGGGCACCCGCTGCGCAGAACAACAAGCTACTCAGCAAGGCATAGCGGATCGATACATCACCCAGCGCGCCATAAACATCGCTTAACCATCCTACTACCAGTGGCCCCAGACCCATGCCCAGCAAATTAAGTATGAAGAGCAGCAATGCTGCTGCCTGGGTACGCCAGTGCGCGGGCACCAGGTTTTGTACCGCAGCATAACTGGGGGCAATCCAGAAGCTGGCAAAAATCGCACTGAGAAACATAAATACCAGCGCGACGGGAAAGGCTGTCGACCCGATAAACCACACCTGCTCTGCAGGCCACAGCAAAAACAGTGCTTGCGTGGGTATGGATATCAGCACACCGATCATCGGCAGTCGCAATTGCCATCTTGCGTCCCGCTGGGCGAGGCGGTCCACCAGTATGGCACTCAACAAGGTACCGAGAATGCCGCCGAAAACGCCAATCAGGCCCAGGTACAGTCCGGCATCCACAAGCGTGAGGCCATGTACCCGGATCATAAAACTCGGAGACCAGACCCCGAGCCCATACCCCGAGACCGCCGTCATCCCCACCGCGAGGCCGATCGCCACAAACCCGGGCAGCGCGATGATGCGCCGGATGGCCACCCAGAGCGAACTATCATCCAGCGCCGCCCGTTTTGCTCTCACAGGTTCCCTGACCGTGACGCGAATCAGTACTGCCAGCGCGACTCCCGGTAGACCAAATATCCAAAAGACATTGCGCCACCCGTAGGCCTCAGCGAGCAGGGCACCGCCAAAAAGCCCGACCAGCACGGCGATATTGGTACCGGATGCCAAGACCCCCTGGGCGAGCGAGCGCTGTTCGGGGGGGAACACGTCGGCAAGAAGTGACTGGGACGGCGGCATACCCCCCGCCTCTCCCACGCCCACACCAATCCGGTACAGCGCCAACTGACCAAAACTGGAGGCGGTCGCGCACAGCGCGGTCATTCCGCTCCAGACGGCCATCGACATGGCCAACACATTACGGCGGGACCACCTGTCAGCGAGCCGCGCCATTGGCACACCAAGGGTGGCATAGAACAGGGCGAAGGCGAGGCCAGTCAGTAACCCCATTTGGGTGTCGGTGGCGCCAAACTCTGCCTTGATCGGCTCCAGCAAGATGGTCATCACCTGCCGGTCGATAAAGTTAAAGATATAGCCCAGCGTCAGTACCGACAGCACGTACCAGCGATAGCCAGTCGAGTACTGGGTGTAAGGGGGTGTACTCACGTCAGGACGGGGTCAGCGACGCCAAATCAATCACAAACCGATACTGCACATCGCCGTCATGAAGCCGGTGCCATGCCGCTTCAATCTCCTCGGGTTGAATCAACTCAATCTCGGCACCGATCCCCTTCGCGTGCGCAAACTGCACCATCTCCCGGGTATCTGCGATGCCACCGATGAGAGACCCCTCCAAACTGCGATCGCCAAAAACGATCAGCGCCGGAAACACCTCCAGCTGCTCAGTCGGCACACCCAGCAGACATAACTTGCCGCCTCTTCTGAGTAACGGGAACCATTGGTTAAGGTCATGGGGGTTGGAGATCGTGTCGACGATCAGATCGCACTGCCCCATCCACGCCTGCAGGTCCCCCGACTCAGGGTTCAACACTTCATCAGCGCCGAGTCTCTTCGCATCAGCGCGCTTGGCCTCAGACCGCGACGCCACCAGCACCTTTGCTCCCATCGCGCTGGCAAACTGGATGGCAAGGTGACCCAGCCCACCGACCCCTAACACACAGAGCGTGGTGCCCGGGCCCACATTAAAGCGTTTTAGCGGTGTATAAACCGTGATGCCACCGCAGAGTAACGGTGCCATCCGCGCCAGATCAGCGCCCTCTGGGATGGGCACCAGGTAATCGAAGTCGACCACGTAGTCAGAGGCATAGCCTCCATAGTTGACCCGCCCATCTCGATCCGTGCTGTTAAAACTCAGCGTGAAGCCGGTCTCGCAGTAATGCTCATCCCCCGATTCACAGGAAGCACAGGTACGGCAGCTATCCGCGATACACCCCACCCCGACAGCATCGCCGACGGCTACCCCGCTGACCTCGGCACCCATCTCTGTGATCACACCGACCATCTCGTGGCCGGGTACCATGGGGTACATCCCGCCACCCAACTTGTCACTGGCCGCCACCAGATCAGAATGGCAAATCCCACAGTACTTCAGTGCCAGCCGAACATCGCGCGGCCCCAGAGGGCGCCGCTCGATAGTCGCACGGCTCAATCGCGTGCCGGCTTCCGTCAGTTGATACGCTACGGTCATATGCGAGTCCCTTTTTATTGTGTTGTTGATCGAAGCGATGTTTTCGGAAATGGCGCAAAAGCCATCGCTGCCTCAAATTTCACCATGATCGTAGCAGTGCGCTCTAGCGCTGGCGACGGCCGATCAGATTACCAGCGCGTCCGGTTCACGATGGCCACCAGCGACAGCATGACAGGCACCTCCACCAGAACGCCAACCACTGTTGCCAGCGCGGCACCGGAGTGAAGCCCAAATAAACCAATCGCGACGGCAACTGCCAACTCAAAGAAATTGGAAGTCCCAATCAGCGCACACGGCGCCGCAATGGCGTGCTCTACCCGCCACCATTTAGCCGCCAGATAGGCCACCGCAAAAATGCCGTAAGTCTGGATGAGCAGGGGAATCGCGATGAGCACGATATCCAGCGGTTGGGAAGTAATGGTCCCAGCTTGCAAACCAAAGAGCAGCACAACCGTCGCTAGTAGGCCCACCATCGAATAGGGCTTAAGTTTTGTCAGCAGGGCGTCGAGCCTTGCGGTTGTATCAGGCTGACGTAGCGCTCTGCGCGTCAGCGCGCCGGCGACTAGGGGGATCACCACATACAGCACCACGGACAGCACCAGCGTATTCCAGGGCACCACAATGTCCGTTACCCCCAGCAGAAAGGCAGCCAGCGGCGCAAAGGCGAAGATCATGATGACATCAT
>WTHO01000095.1:5937-8863 GCA_011523115.1 Halieaceae bacterium
ACCCCCAGCAGAAAGGCAGCCAGCGGCGCAAAGGCGAAGATCATGATGACATCATTTACCGAGACCTGAACCAGCGTGTAGTTGGCATCACCCTCGGTCAGCTGGCTCCACACAAATACCATGGCAGTGCAGGGTGCGACCCCTAACAAGATCATGCCGGCGATGTATTCTCCGGCGGTTTGCGGGTCTACCAGATCAGCGAACAGAAACCTGAAGAAGACCCAGCCCAGCGCTGCCATTGTGAAAGGCTTGATCAACCAGTTGACGATCAGAGTGATGATCAATCCCTTGGGTCGGGCACCGATGCTACGGATGGATCCAAAATCAACCTGCACCATCATCGGGTAGATCATGATCCAGATAAGCACCGCCACCACCAGGTTGACCTGAGCGAACTCTACCCCAGCCAACGCCTCAAACACTTGGGGCAAAACATTACCCAGTGCGACCCCGGCAAGAATGCATAGCCCCACCCAAACACTGAGATAGCGCTCAAACAACCCCATATTAAAAACCTACCCTAGTGACCCTATTTGCCGAAATCATTGGGCGTGCACCTCACCCATCCACTCGTCCACCTTCAGCTCGATTCTGTCGATCACTGCCATAAACGCCGCACGAACGGTCTCGTCGTCCCCGTTAACCCGCGACGGGTCGGGAAGGCCCCAATGCACTTTCTCCACATCACTCATCCAAAGCGGGCAGGCCTCGCCCGCCGCGGTGTCACACACCGTGATCACGCGATCGGGCTCAAAGGCTTCAAGGTCAACCCAGGACTGGCTGGCCAAACCAGCGGTGTCGTAGCCACGCTCCTGCAAGAAACGGAGTGTCAGTGGGTGCACCGCATCCACCGGCGCGCTCCCCGCGCTCGCCGCAGTCAAAATACCCCGGGCACGCTGATTGGTGATGGCCTCACTAAGGATGCTTCGGCATCGATTATGAGTGCATATGAACAGCAGTTTCATGCAAGGCTCCCTCGCCGAGCCCAGCAGAGAAAATTACGCAGACTCGTTTAAATACAGAGACCGCTTGGGCTCTTTAAATACGCGCTCCATCATAGGCTCGAAAAATGACAGTTCGAAGCACTCGGCGTCGGGGTCGAAGGCAGGTGCGTCATACTTCTCAATGAACTCCAGCGTGCGCTCATAGTGGGGGTGGTCTTTAAACTGATCGCGCAGGTTGCGATCTAAACCCAGATAATGAAAAAAATAATAACCCTGAAAGATGGCGTGATGCTTCACCATCCAGTGGTTGGCCTCGCTGACATAGGGCTCCAGTAACACCGCGGCGACATCGGCATGATTGGCAGGGCCCAGGGTGTCACCAATGTCATGTAAAAGCGCGCAGACCACGTACTCCTCGTCCTTGCCGTCCTGATGCGCCAGCGTTGCCGTTTGCAGGCAGTGGGTCAGACGATCAACAGGAAACCCCCCGCAGTCACCCTTTAGGAGCAGAAGATGTTCCTTGATCCGCCCACATACTGTGCCTCTGAACTCGAAAAATTCAGCGCCGATGATCTCCCAGTCTTCCCGCGTGCCATCTTTCATGTGATGGAACTGAGCGCGCTTTGGCAAAGCTTGGTTCATGGCTATCTCTCCCGTACCGAGGGCCTGAGAATACCGATCTGCTGGTGGCGCATCAAGAATCCTACAGGCCCTCACCGCCCCGCCGTGAGTGATCGCCGCGCATCGCCGTGGCTTTGGCGAATCGGGCGTCTTAACGCTGACGAGTGGGTGGTTTTCACATTAGCGAATCGCGACAAATACGCTATAAAGGGGTGCCGATACGCACTGGCATCTGGCAGAGTATTGGGCTGAAACGGGCCTTGCGGCCTTGAGATCAAGGATTGATGAAAAGGACAACAGCATGAATAAGTTAATCGGTTTGGCGGGCCTTACAGCGCTGACAATGACGCTCGGCTGCGCCTCAACGGCCACGCCACCGCCCGCCACGACGCCTGATGGTCTGGAACTGGTCAGCAGCGACAAACATAGCGCGGTCTATATCAAGCCCGATGCGCAGCTCACGATCTACGAAACCTTTGGCGTTGTGCCGTGTAAAGTGGCGTTTCGTAAGAACTGGCAGCGCGACTACAACTCCGCGCACCGCAGCAGCAGCCAGCAGGTCAAACAGCGCGACATCGACCGCATCAAGACTGACCTCGGCGAGGAGTGCACAACGTTCTTTACCAATGCACTCACCGAAGAGCCGGCTTACAACCTCGTGACGGAGTGGCAACAGGGTGAGGACGTCCTGCTGGTGTTCCCCAACATCGTCAACCTCGACATCACCAGCCCCGATCTCAACAGCCCCAACATGAGCCGGTCCTACTCCGCTTCCGCTGGATCCATGACGCTCTATCTTGAGCTGATTGATGCGGAGACATCGGAAGTGCTCGTGCGAGCCTACGACAGCAAGGCCGACCCAGAGACCTTCGTCAATTACGCAAATCGCATCACTAACCGTCAGGCGGCGGACCGCATCCTTTCAGGCTGGGCAACACGACTCAGAGCGGCGATGGATCGAACCTTAAGAGCACCCGCCGACGACGCTTGAGTGGCACGATGACAAGCCAGCCCGCCACATCCCGCGCTCAGAGAGTTTGAGCGCGTGAAGTGGGTGCTACGGGTGGCACTGGGGCTGACGACGATCATTGTCGCCTCCCTTTGGCTGCTGCCGCGATGGGCGCCCGTTCAGGCCGAGGCCTGGCAGCCCCCGCCGAACCCCGGCCTGACCGGGGGCTTCGCCCCTAATCAGGCACTCTCAGCTATTTCTGAGATCGCCGTCGGCCCCGCTCCTGAACATGTCGCCTGCGATGCCAAGGGCGGGCTTTATACCAGCCTCGAAGGCGGCGCGGTGTTACGTCGCGACCAAGACGGTGAATGGCGCACCATCGGCAATACCGGCGGACGACCTTTAGGGTTGA
>WTHO01000095.1:8963-11004 GCA_011523115.1 Halieaceae bacterium
CAAGACGGTGAATGGCGCACCATCGGCAATACCGGCGGACGACCTTTAGGGTTGAGAGCGGACGGCGCGGGTGGGGTCTGGATCGCTGACTCGATACGAGGGCTTTTGCACCTGAGTGGGGCAGGCCAGATGACGGTGGTAGCCACCGACATTGCAGGCTCACCGCTTAAATTTGTAGATGACCTCGATATCGACAGTCGCGGCGGTATCTGGTTCTCGGATGCCAGCCAGAGATTTGATTATACCGAGGTCGCGCTCGACTTCTTCGAGGGGAGTCGTACCGGCAGGCTGCTTCGCTATGACCCCGGCACAGACAGCATACAAGTCATGATAGAGGGCTTGTTCTTCGCAAATGGCGTCACACTAGGCCCAAACGAGGATTATGTGCTGGTGAACGAGACGGGCATGGGTCGCGTGCATCGATTGTGGATCAGCGGCGACAAAGCCGGCCAACGGGATATCTTCGTGGATGAGTTGCCCGGAACCCCCGACAACATTCGCTTTGATGGTGTCGATACCTTCTGGATTGCAATGCCTTCGCTGCGGGCCAGTATTGATCTGCTGGCTGGATTACCCCGCCTGCGTGCACTGCTGTCATTCCTGCCGGTAGCATTGCTTGAGGCCGCAGCGCAACCAGCCAGTTTTGTGGTGGCAGTGAATCTGGAAGGTGAAGTCGTCCACAACCTTCAGGATCAGAACAACCCGTTTCATTACATCACCGGCGTGACGCCCTGCGGCGATACCCTGTACCTTGGGAGTCTGCAAACCGTCGCCATTGGCGCACTGCCCGCACCCTGAAGAGGACGTCGTCATGAAAAATGCCGAACAAATCGCTTTCTGGAATGGTGACGTCGGTGCCACGTGGGTCGCGCACAATGCACTGATGGAGGCAATGCTGGCGCCACTGGGCGAGCGGGTAATGGATACGCTGGCGCTCAGCGCAGACACCCGGGCACTCGATGTCGGCTGCGGTTGCGGCCAACCGAGCCTGTCGCTCGCTCGGCGAATCGGGCCTGACGGCGCTGTTACCGGGATCGATATCTCCGCACCCATGCTGGCACTGGCTAGAAGCCTGGCCAATCAGGAATCAGTCGACAGCGCTCCGGTGCAATTTCTCGAGGCAGATGCGCAGATCTATGCTTTTGAACCGGATTCCTTTGACGTGGTCTTTTCGCGATTCGGCGTCATGTTCTTTGAGGACCCCGTCGCGGCTTTTACCAATATCCGAGGTGCGATGTCTTCGCAGGCAAAACTGGCTTTCTGCTGCTGGCAACCTCGGGCCCGCAATCCGTTTATGACGGTGCCCGCAGTGGCTGCCCTCGAGCTACTGCCCACGCCGGCCGAGGTGCCACCCAGATTACCCGGGCCCTTTGCTTTTGAGGAGCCCGACTATATCGAAGCGATTCTGTCGTCATCGGGATTCAGTAATATCGCCGTTGAGGCAATCAGCCATCCCTTGGTATTCGGCCCGGGACTCTCAGTGGAGGAGATTGTCGAGCGCCTGGTCACCATCGGTCCTATTGCCCAAATGGTTCGCGAGGCGCCAGATAGCTTGCAGCAACCGGTCAGAGAAAAGGTCGTCGCCGCGGTATCACCCTTTTATGACCCCGTCACCGGCCTCACCCTCGACGGAGAATTCTGGCAAGTCACCGCCTCTCGCTGACAAACCCGCCGCATCGGCACCACCTGAGTGGGCCGCTAGTCTTATGGCATAATCCGTGCCAATTGAGCTACCGCTCCTATTACTCTCTGCACAGGAAACCCCTATGGATACCCAATCGCTCTTTTCCCTCGAAGGCCGCACGGCGCTCGTTACCGGGGGCTCCCGCGGCATCGGAAAAATGATCGCCAGTGGCTTTATCGGTCAGGGTGCCAAGGTTTATATCTCAAGTCGCAAGGCAGAAGTGTGTGAGGCAGTCGCTGAAGAGCTGGGCCCCAACTGTGTTGCCGTGCCGCAGGATATCTCCACCGTAGAAGGCTGCAAGGCTTTGGCGGCCACGATGGCCGAACACGAAGAAAGCATTGACGTGCTGGTCAATAA
>WTHO01000083.1 GCA_011523115.1 Halieaceae bacterium
GTCTGCATATATGCCACAGCCAGTTTCCGTGCGGTGTTTGCATGCCTTCCCCGCCCACATCTCCAGGTCTTTGGCAGAAACCCACCCTTCACAGCAGGCTGTGCAATCACCGCAAGTTCTCAATGCCTCACTCCCAAGTCCTTAAGCTCTCTGCAAAGCTCTGTTTCCCGCCGTGCCAAACACCATTCTGCACAGAGGGCAAGCCGCCATGACAGGATTGTCGTCTCCTCACCCGTCTAAGTCACGTCGGCTGATTACCGGCGTCGGGCTCTACACCAGCCTGCCGCAACTTGGCCTTCTGAATGACATCGAGCTCCTGGGCGAACAGTTCTTTCAACTTGGCAACGCCACTCTCGCGCAACGCACCATCGTTACCTGCCACGACGTAGGTGGAATACACCGCGCAAGCTCTCATCAATGCCGTTGAGACGAAATTGATTGAAGCACCGTCATTTTTCATTTCGTTAGCAACGTTAATAAAGGCGTTGATGGCGTCCTGCTGCGATGAGATAGCTGACATGACTGAGTCCTTTTCTAGAGAACCGCAAGTATAAATTACCCATGGGCTAGCTCAACAATAGCTGACCACGAACCTATACTGTGGCCGAAGATCATCGCGACCAGTGAAATCTGATTCTGAAAAGGCTCCTTTACAATCTGCCGGGCATCGTCCTTCTGATCAGTTGGGCGGCGTCCCCACCTGCCTCCGGAGGAACCGAGTTCGGTCTAGAACTCGCAGCAGGCTATGCGTGGGATGATAATGTGGGCCTCGATGAGCTTGAGCGTGCTACGGGTGAGTCAGACGAGGTCACCTCGCTGGAGATTCAAGGGTCCGCAGAATTCTCCTTTGACGAACGCGCGTCAGTTCGCATCTCAGCGGGTTTAGTTGATGACAGTTACCGACAATTTTCCCAGGTGGATCGGCGAACGGAATCACTGGGTATCAATCTGGAAACACAGTTTGGTAAAGCTACAGTCGGCATCAACTGGTTCGATGTCTCTGCTGATCTCGACGATGAGGCCTTTCTCACATACGAGCGGCTGTCTCCCTACGTCGCCGGGTTTTTAAGCAAGCAATGGTTCGTTCGCGGTGAATATGTCTATGGAGAAAAAACCATCGCGCGGCGTCCGGGCCGGGAGGCAGACAGCCACAGCGTCTCGATCGACAGCTACTATTTCATTCAGGGGCTGAAACGCTATGCCGTACTGGGTTACACCTTTCGCGTGGATAATGCCCGGGCGAATCGCTACGACTACGACTCACATGCTCTGAAGCTGCGATATGTTCATCGTGAGAGTCTGGCCAATTTACCGCTGGAGCTCGAACTGGAAGGCAAGTTCGAAGATCGCCGATACAAATCCCCGGATCCTTTTATTCAGACTGAGCGTGAGGACACTCGCCTGCGCCTCTCAGCCGAGCTTAGGTTCTTGATCACCGAATATGCGTCGGTCTCAGTGCACGTAAAGAATTCGGATTATGACTCCAACCTGCCAACGGCCAGCTACAGCGATCTGGTGGTGGGCACCGAGTTGCGCTTGTCTTTCTAGCTGCTCACCAGTCGACCGGACCCTTACCAGCGACGCGGGGCCCCAGGTGGGCTTAAACTCGGGCCAAGCGCCGTTACTGAAATTGCAATTGTCCGTAACCGTAGATCTGATCCCGGCCGGGAGCGCCCACATCGACAGCGCTGGCGTATAGAGCATCGAGCATCGCCGCCGGCTCAGTATTCACGCGAAGTAACCGCGCCACCGCGACGGTGACAAAGGGCACAGCATATGAGGTGCCGGAAGATGCGGCATATCCACCTCCAGCCTGAGCATGACGCACGTTGACCCCCGGCGCGGCGATGTCGACGTATTCACCCCGGTTGGCCAATCTGAACGCCCTACCTCGCGCGTCAGTGGCTGTCACGGCCACGACCTGCGGGTATGCAGCGGGGTACATTGGCTGAGCCATCGGCCCACCATTGCCCGCAGCGGCAATGGCTATGACACCCCGCTCGCGCACGCGTGCCAGCGCGGTTTCGAGCAGACGATTGGGTGGTCCGGCTAGACTGATATTGATCACCGACACCTGCTGAGTCACCAACCAGTTAAGCGCCTTAATTAAGCTCACAGTGCTCGCGAATTCGCCCTGTTCGACAGTTTCGTCAAAGACCTCGGCGGCAAACAACTCAGCCCGAGGGGCCAGACCCAGTGCAAAGGGGTCATTACCCGCAATAATGGAAGCGATGGCGGTGCCGTGAAAATTGGGTGGTGCCTCATTATCAACGAACCGGCGGGTGGTGATTGACGCATCAGCAAAGGCGTCGTGGGTGTGATCAACACTGCTGTCGATGATCCCAATGCGCAACGACAGATCCGAGAGGTCAGTGGGCAGAGACAACAGTTCCCGCGGTGCAAGCCCCGCCAGATCAGCGGATGCGTCGCCGGGGTCGGGCACGCCGGCCGTGTACAAATGATTCAGATCGACATCGGCGCGGTCCCCACCAATCACCTCATAGATACCGCTGCGCGTCGCAGACAAGTCGAAACTCGCAGGGGCAGCAACCTCTGCCAAGAGAAAGCCCAGCCCCTCCAGTTCACTGACTCGATCGAAGAGATACCCCTCTTCCTCCAATTGAACAAAGACATCAGCCTCGGCCATCACGAGCCAGTGATCAGTCTGTATCCGCAGAGAGTCCTCGCTGATCCTCGACTCGATATCATCGAGTAGATCCTCCATCGCCTGCTCGATGCGCTCCTCAGTCGCCTCAGACACTATCTCTGCGACCTGGTCTTCCACCTCCTGCGCCGTCGCGCCGGTTGTTATCCCGACAAAGATGATTGATGCGAATATCGCCCCCAAAGTGACACAGTGGAGGGAATATTTGGCTTGAAGTCGAGCGCTGATACTGAACATGATGCGAGTCTACCCCGTTTACTAACAGGCTCGGAACGGGCCGTAACCACAAAAATGTTCATTCAGAGCCTCAGACTGGGGGCTGTACATCGCGTTTTCAGTCGCGGGATTTGATTTGACCGGGAATAAAACCGGCGCTGGTACGTCATCACACTGGAAGGCAAGCAATGGCGAGTTTGACCGCTCAACAAAGGCAGGACCTGATCGAGGAGTTACCTCGACTCAAGCGATTCTGTTTGTCATTGACGTCTGATCCATCAGACGCGGACGATTTGTTGCAGATTACGGTGGAGCGCCTGCTTGAAAAAGGCATGCCGCACGATGCCCACGTTGCAAAGTGGTCGCATCGGGTCTGCCGAAACCTTTGGATTGATGAGATTCGATCCAGAGATGTGCGGAATCGTTACGCGCAATCCGAAAGCGCCGTAGAGGGCGCGGGGACGACCAGCGCTAACAGTGATGATTCCGTGCAGCTTGATCGAGTCTCAGCGGCGATGGACCGACTCCCCACCGAGCAGCGCGCTGCGCTGGTGCAGGTTGCCGTGGAGGGTTGCTCGTACGCCGAGGCGGCAGCGCTGCTGGAGGTCCCGATCGGCACCATCATGAGTCGGGTCGCGAGGGCGAGAAAAGCATTGGCCGAAGATTTGGAGTGGAGTGCGGAAAGAGAGGCCTAAGCCTCCGGCACGATAACAGGCCCACTTGGGAAGGGCCCATGAGAACAGGGTGATCCAAATGGCGGATGATCGTGACAACGTGGTAGACATGGCGGGTACGCGGGTTGACGACGACCACCTGTTGTCGATGTATATCGACAACGAGCTGGACGCAGAGCGCACGATTGCACTGATCACCCGCTTGCGAACGGAGCCCACTCTCCGGGCACGTCTCGAGAAGATGGAAGCCAACGACAGCGCGGTAAAGCGGCTTTACTCCGAGGCTGACCACACTGTTCCCGCCCAGCTGGCCTCTCTGGTTCGCGCAGAGAATGTCACGATGATGAATCCCTCAAGAACATGGCAGCGATGGGCGGGGGGTGCGGTCGCCGCTTCATTCGCTGCGGTACTAACCTTGCTGATTAACACCAACCAATCCGTTGTGTTCAACCCCATGTCCATGGATCCGCAATTAGCAGACGCGCTGGAGCATTCCCCGTCCCGCGCCTCTGGTTGGGAGACACTGGGCAATGACCGGGTATTCAGAGGCGTACTGACATTCCCTGCCGCGGACGGTCGGTGGTGCAGAGAGTTTCTGCTGGGCCAGAATGAATCACAATGGCGCGGAGTGGCTTGTCGCGATAGTGGCGAATGGGTGAATCAGGTCGTCGGTAGCGAAGTCTTTCTAGAGCAAGAAACCCAATACAGACCGGCAGGTGCCGCAGACAGCGAGCAGGTCGCGCGCTTTATCGATGAGACGGCTACCGACGTCGCGCTGGGCCCGCAACAAGAAGCCGCATTGATCGCCTCCGGCTGGTAAGCAACCCGCTTAAACCGCATCGCAGCATCTTCTTTCGCCCCCGGGCTCGCCGACGCGATCTCCGGTGGGCATGGTTACCAATACTTCAGATATAGCGTTCCCTGAGCCGAATACTGTATGCTCCGGCGCGCCCATCTTCAGGAGCCCGGTCACCATGAATCAGTACATCGCGCCGCTAGCGGGCGGCTTGTTACTTGGCTTATCTGCCATCTGGCTCCTGATATCTGTCGGTCGCGTAGCGGGTATTAGCGGCATCGTATGGGGATCAATCACGGGCCCGGATCGCAACTGGCGCTGGTTGTTTATAGCGGGGCTGTTGCTCGGCGGCGCCGTCACCCACATGGTAATTGGACAGTCGATACCCTCCCCCTCCGGTGCACCACTATGGCTCCTCGCCATCAGTGGCATGCTCGTCGGGATCGGAACTCGCATGGGCGGTGGTTGCACGAGCGGCCACGGAGTCTGCGGATTAGGCCGTCGATCACCCAGATCGCTCGTCGCGACCTTGACGTTTATGGCGTTCGGAGTGATCACCGTTTTTGTGCTCCAGTTGATCAACGGGGTGAGCTCATGAAAGCCTGGCCGGCGCTGGTCTCTGGCGTGCTGTTTGGTCTCGGCCTGACGCTTTCAGGCATGTCAGACCCTGCCAAGGTACAGGGATTCCTCAACATCACCGGCGATTGGGTCCCGGACCTAATTTTTGTGATGGGCGGCGCTGTCGTCGTCACGGTGCTGCTAACACCGCTGGTGCTGAAGAGAGCCGCGCCCTTGATGGCAGACAGTTTTTCTCTGCCATTGACCGCCGCGCTCGACAAGCGGCTCATTGCGGGTGCCATTTTGTTCGGCACTGGCTGGGGCTTGTCCGGGTATTGCCCGGGGCCGGCGGCCGTCAGCCTGCTTTACGGTTACAAGAGCACGTTCGTTTTCTTTATCGCGATGCTACTGGGTATGTCTCTAGAGGGTCGCTTCAGTCACTGGCTCTCTCATAGTGAAAGATAGTTGACCCCTTTATTCAGCAGTACGGGGCTACGAGAGATCCAGAGCAAATTGTTTCAGTACGTCCAGCGGCACAACCTGCAAAGTCTTTTGATGAGTGGATCTGAGATACAGCCGAGGCGCGTGACCGGCCTCATGCGCCTGATGCCATCGCATGGCACACAGGCACCAGCGATCGCCACCCTTTAATCCTGGGAACCCATACTGTGGCATGGGTGTCACCAAGTCGTTACCCGCCGCGACCGAAAAGGTCAGAAACTCCTCAGTCATCAGGGCGCAGACCGTATGCATCCCATGATCGAGGGGCCCGGTGTGGCAATGCCCATCTCGAAAAAAACCCGTGACCGGGTCCTGACAGCAGAGTTCGATCGGTAAACCCAGCACATTTAACTGCTGCAAGGGTTTGTCAGACGGTTCGCCCATCGTTGGCTCCTGTTTCTTTGCTCGTGCGCTTGGCGGCACCCTATTCTGCACCATTTGCCAACGGCGTGAGACGCTCTCGTCGTTGCAAAACCGCGGCGGCGTGGCAGGGGCTCGTAGCAGATATCATGTATTTGCCAAATTAACTGGCGTAGCATTGCGCTGTCATCAGCCTGGTCCGCGCACTATGTTTACTCCAGATGGATCCCTCGGCATTTTCGCTGCACTCATGGGGCTGTCCGCTATCGCATTCTGGCTTGAGAGGACGCGCCTTGGAGAGCTTCTCACAGGCACGGTTCTCGTTATTTTAATGGCCATTGCCGCCGCCAATCTGGGCATCATTCCCCATCAAGCACCCACCTACGATTTTGTCTTCGAGTATCTGGTGCCAGTACTGATCCCTTTATTTTTAATTCAAGGCGATATCAGGAGACTCCTCAGGGAAGCTTCGAGGACAACAGCGGCATTTATGGTGGCGTCACTGGGTACCGTCGCAGGTGTCTTGCTTGCTGTTTCCGTATTGGATGTCAGTGGTCTTGCGATGCATTCAGAACTGGCCGCCGATCAAAAAAAAGGCGCAGTCGCCGGCTTGTTCGCCGCCACCTATATTGGCGGCTCCGTCAATTATGCAGCGCTGGGTGAGATCACGGGCCTCTCTCAAGACGCATCGTTTTTCTCGGCCGCGACCGCGGCCGATAATCTGTTCAGCGCTCTATTTCTGAGCATCCTCGGACTCCTTCCCGGCATCAGCTGGGTTGTTAATCGGTTTAGTGCTGAGCCAAGCGCTTCAAAATCGGAGATGAGTGACCGCCAAAATTTAAGTCCCGACAGTGACCAAGCGGAGACCATTACACCCTTATCGCTCTGCACTGCACTCGCCGTCGCAACCTTGCTCGTGACCGTAAGCGATGCGCTCATCTCTTGGGTCGTATTTCCTGGCGGGCGATATGTGGTTTTGACCATCCTCACTCTCAGTTTAGCGACCGCACTGCCCCGTCTTCGCACCTGGTGCACCGGCGGCTTTGAGATGGGCGTCATGCTGTCGTTTGTGTTTTTCGCATCCATCGCGGCAGGCGCTGATATCGCTGCGATGCTCGAGGTTGCCCCGCTACTGGTGCTGTTCGTCCTCATTCTGCTCGCAACACATCTTGCATGCCTACTGGTCGTCGGCCGGTGGCTGAAACTCACGCTGCCAGAGCTATTGACTGCCTCCAACGCGGCCGTGCTCGGTGCCACGACTGCACCCGCAATGGCGGCAGCAAAAGGATGGCATGACCAGGTCACCCCCGGTGTACTGGTGGGGGTATTGGGTTATGCATTGGGCACGCTGATCGGCAGTCTGCTTTTCAATCTGCTCTAGGCAACGGACCATTGCCACCGGCCTGCCCCTTGCAGCGGCTCTGCCTAGCCGCCAGAGGGTTGCACTGCCCCATGGTGGTGATAGGCCAACGCTCTGGCGGCGGCATCATGACCCGAGGTAACTGCACCCTCCATCCAGCCATACCAACCTCGAGAAAGATCACCCCCTGCAAACACGCAGGGCGGTGGGGTGTCGGCCAACTGATGCAAACCGCGCGCCTGGCCCGGTGCGCAACTCAACCAGGAACCTTTCGCGAAGGGGTCCGCAAGCCAGTCATGGGACAGAAAATCCCCACCGTATAGCACCTCGGGGTGGCGGGACTGTAACGCGCGCCAGTTCTCTTCAAGTGCTGATGCGTGATCGGGAATTGCCACCGAAAACGTGCAGATTGCGCTCTGTTGAGCAGACGTCCGGCAATAGACCTCGACTGCCCGGGGCCAACCCAACGACGTCACGGGCGTTGGCATCGAGGCGCTGGCCCAACCCTTGACCGCTTGACCCACATGCCCCTGCTGTATCACCGACGCGGCATCAGAGCCTAGCGGCAGCGCTAATGTCACGCTACTGAGCACATTCAGCGGGAGCGCAATCACCACCTGCTTTGCTGTCACTTGCCCGCCTGAGCCCGATACTGTTACCCCGCTTTCTGTTTTCGCAATATGGTCGACTCGCCAGTTGAGACGCAGGGCATTGCTTAACCGCCGGGCAATGGCCAGCGACAACGACTGTGCCCCACCCTCAATGCGATATTCAGCGGCATGAAACGCCGCCTCCACCCCCCCAAATGAAGCAAACTCGTGGATGAGGTTGATCAGGCTATAGTCATCAGGATGTGCGCCCTGTAATGCAAAGCTGTTGGCCAGGAAGACCTGTTTAGCGGAGGCATCAAGATTGAAGGACTCCAGATACTCTGACACGGGCACATCGACGTCATCACAAGATTCATACCAAGCGGGATGCTCGCTTTTCAGGCTGAGTGCCCGCGCATTCAAGCTTTTAAACAGGGCATCAACTGACTGATCACGGCTTGGCGATGATGGCTCATGAAGCGCCACCTCGACAGGCTCCAGCCCGATCTCATAGCGTTGCAACTCTGCCATCAGCGCTCTGTGGTGCTGGGGCGCCACCCACTCAGCGCCTAAATCCACCCTACAGCCAGCGGCGTGAAACGGGACGGTCCAGGTGCGGCCACCTACACGGTCGCGCGCGTCGAGTATGACCACATCAAGGCCCGCACCAGATAGCTCTCTAGCCGCGCACAAGCCGGCCAGCCCAGCCCCTAAAACCGCTACATCAGTTTGAGGCACTGATGACATTGCCCTTTACCGGCCTTGATAGGCGCTTTATGAAAAGCGTTATTGGTAAACGCGTCATACAAAAGTCGCTACCTCCGATAAGCTTTTTTTGAGAGTGGCTGCCCGGGGCACTTTGGCGTCATCCGCCGGATGCCCCACCACCAATAACACAAAGGGCCGCTCATTTTGGGGGCGGCGCAAAATCTGGTTGAGAAATTTCATGGGGTTCGGAGTATGAGTAAGTGTAGCCAGACCGAGCTGATGGCAAGCGTTGATCAAAAGCCCCGTTGCAATACCTACCGACTCGGGGACGTAGTAATTCTTTTGACGTGCGCCTCCAGAATCCACCCGGTACCGCTCAGCGAACACGGCAATCAACCATGGGGCTGTCTCCAGAAACGGTTTTGAGGCATCAGTCCCTAATTTATTAAGATCACTCAACCAAGTTTCACCCGCTTTACCACCGTAAAATGCGCGCTCTTCCGCCTCTGCTGCTTCTCTAATCGATCGTTTGGTCATTGCGTCGTTCACACAGACAAAATGCCAAGGTTGATGGTTGGCGCCACTAGGAGCCGAGCCGGCCGTCAGAATGCAGGCTTCAATCACGGCTCGCTGGACAGGCTCATCAGAAAAATGACGCACCGTACGCCGTCGCAACATGAGGTCACGATGCGCGATCGCAGAACTCAGCATCGCCTCGTCAGACAATCGCTCAGGCAACGTTAATGGGATAGGGTCGTAGTCGAAATCCGTCATAGACTCAGCCGAATCACAGGAAGCAGCCAAGAGTGTATAACGCAGCGGAGAGCCCGGTTCAGTTATCGTGATCAGTGAATCTCCACTAAGATGGTCCCAGAACGGCGGGTGACGGTCAGGATCAAATATGCAAATCAACACGCGCGCGGGTGTAGCCGCGACCACGCGCGACACCGCGATCAAATGGATCAAACGTTGCCTGCGCGAAATCACTCGCAAGGATTATGAGTTGCCGGTGGACTATGCCACGGCGCGGGCTGACATTGTCGTGACCTTAAAGTCTGCGGGACACCGCTCCTCGGCTTGCGCTAAAGGCATCTCAATAGACCTCACCGCTTTCAACACCGGTCGCACTGCGCTAATCGAGTACCCGGCCTTTGCCAAAGACCCAGTGATCGGCTCCAGGGAAACGTTGTCTCCAGAGTCAGTGTTGGCCGCAACGATCGCCCATGAGATCAGCCACTTTGTTCAATATCGATACGGGCCCGACACACGGTGGTTGTGCAAACGCTACCGCAAACCACATGGGGAGGGTTTTCAAGACATTTACCGGATTCTCAGGGCGAGGGTAATCAACCCGCACTTCTCTCTGACGTAGTCATTCTTGTCGCCGAATACGTGGCGGCGGAAACCTTGCTTAACGCCTATGCTTGACAAGTGAGGCGACAGGCCAGCGCGCAGGACTCCCGTCAGCACATGCCCAGAGCATGGAAAAGCGCTCAACCTCCGCGACAGATTTTGTCTTTGACGCCATAATCGCCTCTCGTAGCGAACCTAAGGTGCACGCTCACTGATGCCAATTGACCCAGAGGTAGCCGGATTTTGCGGGGAAAAACTCGGCAAACTCGACGACCATCTCCAGACCCGATATATCGCGCCAAAAAAAATTGCTGGCTGCAGCACTGTGGTCGTTCGAAAAGGCGTCACCGCGTACGCCTCGACGCATGGGGAAATGGACATTGAGCGTGAGAAAGCGCTCCGTGACGACACCATCTTCCGCATCTACTCCATGTCAAAGCCGATCACTTCTATCGCTCTGATGATGTTATTTGAGGAAGGCCGCTTCCAGTTGACTGACCCGGTGCATAAATTCATTCCGTCATGGCAAAAACACCGCGTTTGGGTCGAGGGTGAAGGCGACGCAATGAAGACCCGTCGACCCGAGTCTCCAATGACCATTCAGCACCTGTTGTGCCATACCTCGGGCCTCACCTATGGCGGTTTTCTACCAGGGCTTGAGCTACCGGTGGATCCTGCTTATTCAGCAGCGGGCATCTCGCGAGCGGGCACCGACACGCTGGAGCAATTCGTCACAAAACTCGCCGAAGTGCCGCTCCTATATGAACCCGGGTCCCGATGGAGCTACTCGTTGGCAACCGATGTGTGCGGTCATTTGATCGAGGTCATATCCGGGCAACCGTTGGAAACGTTTTTGCGAGAGAGGCTATTCGAGCCTCTTGATATGCCCGATACCGGATTTAGCGTCCCCGATGAGAAGCTCGATCGCTTCGCCGCCTGCTATGAACGGGCACCTGATAAATCCCTGCGCTTACAGGACGACCCCGCTACCAGTCGATATCGAACGCCGCCAAAGGCGCCGTCCGGCGCCGGAGGTTTGGTTGGTACCGTTCAGGACTATGCCAACTTTTGCGAGATGCTGCTGAATCAGGGGCAGTTCAAAGGGCAACAACTGATTGGGCGGCCGATTTTAGAGCTGATGACGCGCAACCATCTCACGGGTGGGGCGTCACTGGCTCAAATGGCAGTTGGCGGATTTTCGGAAACCAGTAACGA
>WTHO01000219.1 GCA_011523115.1 Halieaceae bacterium
GACACGAGCCTCCAGACGAAGCTCATTCGCCCCTATCTGATGCGCACGCCGCCGGATCCGACTTCAATGAAGCCAAGAGACCTGCGTGATCTTCTGGAATTCGCCCGCTCATTCATGGACCTGGGTGAAGAGAAGCTGCTCGACACCATCAAGTTCTGGACAGCCAGCGTCGGGGACTACCTCAACGAATATTTCGAAACCGACGTCATCAAAGCGCACATGGCGGGCAGCGGCATTATTGGTACCGCATTGGGGGTCTATTCTCCCGGCACAGCTTACGTTCTTCTCCACCATTACATGGGAGATGTGGATGGCAATGTGGGCGCCTGGGGTTTTGCACGAGGCGGAATGGGCGCCATTGCCAATGCGCTGTCCAAGGCGTTCCAGTCCTATGGCGGCGAGATTATCTGTGACGCCAATGTCGATGAAATCATTGTCAAAGGGGGCCGTGCAGCAGGTGTCGCGCTCAAAGACGGCACCGAGTACAAGGCCCCGATCGTCGTATCCAACCTCGACCCAAAGCGGACGTTTCTCGACATTACCAACCCCTCGGATCTGCCTAAGGACGTGCTGAAGAAAGCGCGCAACTTCAAGATTCGGGGCTCGTCCGGAAAGCTCAATATCGCACTCGACGGTCTACCGGTCTTCCATGGTCTGGACCCCCGGAACCGCCTTATGGCGGGGGATCTTCACTTCAGCGACTCGCTGGAGAGGCAGGAGCGTGCTTATGACGACTGGAAGGCGGGCACCTGGTCAAAGGACCCTTATCTCGACATGATGATCCCGTCGCTGACCGATCCCACGATGGCACCTCCAGGCAAGCATATGATGTCGGTCTTCGTTCAATACGCACCGCCCAAAGTAGAGGGCCGCGAGTGGACGGATGAGGACAAAGACGGGTTCGAGAAATCAGTAATCGACCAGATTTCCAATTACAGCCCTAACTTCCGCGATCTCATACTGCATTGTGAAACACGGACGCCTCGCGAAATCGAAGCCGAGGTGGGGCTAACCGAAGGCAATATCTTCATGGGCGAACTGACCTTCGACCAACTCCTCTTTAACAGACCGTTCCCGGGCTATGCCCAGTACCGATCGCCGATTAAGGGCATGTATATGTGCAGCTCCGGGACCCACCCTGGCGGCGGCGTGATGGCGGCGCCGGGCGCCAACGCCGCGCGCGAAATTCTGGCCGACCTTAAAAAACCAAACACCGTGCCGGGAGGATATGCCGATGACTGATTACGATGCGGTCATTATCGGAGCGGGCCATAACGGACTGATCTGTGCCAGCTACCTCGCTAAAGCCGGCAAAAACGTGTTGGTGGTAGACGCGCGAGCTGAACCGGGCGGCTGTGCCAGTAGTCGGGAGTTCAGCCCCGGCTTCAACGTCTCGGATTGCGCGCAATGGCTGTCTCAGTTGGATCGAAGTATCGTGAAGGACCTCGATCTCGCGAGCGCGGGCCTCAATCTGGGCAAACCCAAGGCGACGATCTCACTGCAGCCCGATGGCGACCACCTCATTCTGGATGGTGACACGATCAGTGGCGCTGGCATCGACTCCGCAGACCAAGCGGCCTACCGAGATTTCAAGAGCATGGTGCGCAGTTTCGCCAAGCTGATGACGACGCTGTACCGCAGCCGCCCACCCAAGCTGGTGGAGCAGAATTGGACCGACCGTCTCACACTCATGAAGCTAGGATTGGGACTGAAGTTACTCGGGCGGGAACGTCTACGCGACTTGATGCGCGTTGTGATGATCAACATCTATGACGTCATGAACGAGCATTTTTCCCATGCTGCGCTCAAAAGCACCATTGCGCTCGATGCGGTAACGGGCACGAACATGGGGCCGCGCTCCCCTAATACGGTCTACAGCTATTTACATGCCGCTACCGGGGAATATCTGGCCCAGACTGGCACAACTCAAGTCATAGGAGGCATGGGCGCCTTTGGTCAAAGCCTCGCTACGGCAGCTGAGAAAAACGGCGCTCAGCTGAAGCTTGGCTCTGCCGTAACGGCCATCGTCAAAACCAACGACCGCGTCACCGGCGTGACGCTTGCATCAGGCGAGCAAATCTCGGCGAAATTGGTGATCTCCAGTGCCGATCCCTCTACCACCTTCCGCAGGCTACTGGGCTACCACCAGATGGAAGCGGGAATGGCCAAGCGTGTGGAGCATTACCGCTCGCGAAGCGGCACTGCAAAGCTCCACTTGGCACTCAGCGCACTGCCCTCTTTCACGGGCGTGAACGACGGCCAGCTAGCAGAGCGACTGGTGATCACCCCGTCAATGGACGGCATGGAAACAGCGCTGAACCCGATGAAGTACCGGGAACTCAGTAACCTGCATACGTTCGATATCAGCATTCCGACTGTTGAGGATCCAGCGCTCGCGCCCTCCGGACAACATATTCTGAGCGCGATCGTGCACTACGTCCCTTATGCACCGGACATTGGCTGGGAGGCCGGGAAACCGCAGCTGATGCATCAGCTGTTGAGTGAGTTGGAGGCGTATGCACCAGGCATCGGCGCTCTAGTGACGGCCAGCGAGCTGGTCGTGCCCTCAGATTTCGAGGCCTCTCACGGCATGACCGGCGGCAGCTGGCATCATGGCGAACTCTCCATTGACCAAGCATTGATGATGCGACCCTTCCCCGGATCAACCCAGTATGCAACTGCGGTGGAAGGTCTCTACCTTTGCGGAGCAGGCGCGCACCCCGGCGGCGGGTTGCAGGGGCTACCCGGGCGCAACGCCGCCAAGGAAATTCTCAAGCGAGGAGCACTGTGATGAGCGACGT
>WTHO01000218.1 GCA_011523115.1 Halieaceae bacterium
GTGGTAGTAAGGAGGCGCATGTTAGCCGAACAGAGCGCCGCCGTCAGGCCTTTGTCTGCGCGACAAGGTTACCTTCAGCGTGCTGCAAACCTGCGGCTCGCCAGTATCGAGAGACCTCGGAGTCATACTCCTCGCCTCCAACCGGTATTCAGACCGGAGGGTTTGCGTTTACGATGCGCCAGTCAGCTTGAAGGAGCTTTATTGTGCGGATCAGCATCTTTGGCAGCGGGTACGTCGGCCTTGTTCAGGCCGCGGTATTCTCGGAAGTCGGCCACCAAGTCACCTGCATGGATATCGACGCAGAACGCATTACGCGAATCGAGAGAGGTGAGCTGCCGTTTTTTGAACCGGGGCTTGCCGATCGAGTAACCACCGGTCTCGCACAAGGCACGCTGCGCTTAACCAGCAACGCCCAGTCTGCCGTTGAAGGCAGTGATTACCTCTTTATCTGCGTTGGCACGCCCCCCGCTCCGGACGGCGGCGCAGACCTGCAGCACGTCATGTCAGCGGCAGAAACCATCGGCACCCACATGGACAGCCGCAAAGTGATCATCACCAAGTCGACTGTCCCCGTTGGCACAGCGGATCAAATATCTGCCCGGATTGCCGAGATACTAGCCGGTCGGAATGTTGATGTGGACTATGAGGTTTGTTCCAACCCGGAGTTTCTGAAAGAAGGCTCAGCCGTAGCGGATGCCCTACGGCCTGACAGGATTATCGTCGGGGTGCGCTCGGAGACTGCGCAGCGAGAGTTCCGTCGCATGTATGAAGCCTTCAATAGGAATCATGACAAAATGATGTTCATGGATCCGCGAAGCGCGGAGCTCACCAAGTACGCCGCCAACGCCATGCTCGCGACGAAGATCAGCTTCATTAATGAGATTGCCAACATTGCCGAGGCGGTGGGTGCCGATATCGAATGGGTCCGAAAAGGCATTGGTTCGGACCCGCGTATCGGTTATCAGTTCATTTACCCGGGAGCCGGGTACGGAGGCTCCTGCTTTCCGAAGGATGTGCTGGCGCTGGACCACCTCGCCGGGCAGCACGCGATTCAGGCCTCAATCCTACCCGCGGTACACAGCACCAACGAGGCTCAGAAACGCAGATTACCCGCCTTGGTCACGGCACGCCTGGGGGACGACCTGACAGGCCGAACCGTTGGTATCTGGGGTTTGTCTTTTAAACCGAACACCGATGACATGCGCGAAGCCCCCAGCAGGGTACTGATCGAGGCCATCTGGGCCGCAGGCGGACATATCAAGGCCTTTGACCCCAAGGCGATGCCTGCCTGCCAAAAGCTTTACGGCGAACGTCAGGATATTGAGTTCGCGAACAGCAAGGAAGAGGCCATTCAGAACGCCGACTGCCTGGTGATTTGCACTGAGTGGAAAGTGTTTTGGTCCCCCAATTTTGAGGACATTAAGCGTCGGTTGTCGGCGCCGATAATCATTGATGGCCGTAACCTCTTCAACCCGGCGTATATGGACGAGCTGGGCATCGAGTACTACGGCATTGGCCGCGGGAAAACCTTGACCGTTGGCGGGTAGCGACTGGTCACCTGCCGCGATCACGCCGAATTAAAGCGCACTGCGTAGCAGACCTCACTGGGGCCACTGCGCCTCACTGATTGATCTGAGGCAGTCGAGGCAAAGTAGAAACACCATGCCTAAAAAATTCATGACCTTCAAACACTGGAAAACCGGTGAGATCAAAACCATCGAATTCAGAGAAGCGGACGTGCCTGCCAACCCGAACAGTGAAAGGCTCGTGGTTTGGAACGAGACCGAGCAGAAGCTCGAGGACGTGATCAAGTCCACGATTGTGGAAATTCGCGAGGAATAGCACGGCACCTATTGACCGCGGTTTGCTTTTTGGAGCGAGTTTGCAGGCTCATTGAGCGCTGGCCATCCAGCGGTGTAGCAAATGCGCTGAGCCCAAAGCGGGCATAACCCGGCGCCTTTGAGTACACTCTGCATCCCGAGCCGCGTCCCCACCGGGCCGTATCCCGAGAAGCTCGACTACCCATTTACTCACTGCGGAGTTCAACCGTGGCGCAATACGTCTACACCATGAACAGAGTGGGAAAGATCGTCCCACCCAAGAAAGAAATACTGAAAGACATCTCGCTGTCCTTTTTCCCGGGCGCCAAAATAGGCGTGTTGGGACTCAATGGGGCCGGCAAGTCGACGCTACTCAAGATTATGGCGGGCATCGATACCGACATTCTGGGCGAGGCGCGCCCCCAGCCCGATATCAAGATCGGTTACCTGCCACAGGAGCCTCAGCTGAACGGCGAAAAAGACGTCCGTGGCAATGTGGAAGAAGGGGTGCAGGAGGCCATCGACGCCTTGGCGGGGCTCGAAAAAATTTACGCCGATTACGCCGAGCCCGACGCTGACTTTGATGCCCTCGCCAAGGAGCAAGCCCGCCTCGAGGACATCATTCAGGCAAAAGATGCACACAATCTCGATACGCGGCTTGAGATCGCAGCCAATGCGCTTCGTTTGCCGCCCTGGGAGGCTAACGTTGATACCCTCTCCGGGGGAGAGCGTCGCCGTGTCGCCCTCGCACGATTGCTATTGTCAGAACCCGATATGCTGCTGCTTGATGAGCCCACCAACCATCTTGATGCTGAATCCGTGGCATGGCTCGAGCACTTCCTCGAAGATTTTCCGGGAACGGTGGTCGCAATTACTCACGATCGCTATTTTCTGGACAACGCGGCGGGCTGGATTCTTGAGTTGGATCGCGGGCGCGGCATTCCCTATGAGGGGAATTACTCCACGTGGCTGGAAGCAAAAGAGAAACGGATCGAGCAAGAGCAGCGCCAAGAGGCCTCACATCAGAAGGCCATCAAGGCAGAGCTGGAGTGGGTGCGGTCGAATCCAAAAGGTCGCCAAGCGAAAAACAAAGCGCGCCTGCAACGCTTTGATGAGCTCAACTCCCAAGAATTTCAGAGCCGCAACGAGACCAATGAAATCTACATACCGCCTGGGGCGCGCCTTGGCGATAAGGTCATCGAGGTGAGCGGGCTGAGGAAAACCTTCGGTGATCGGCTACTGTTTGAGGACGTGAGTTTTGTGGTGCCGAAAGGCAGCATCGTGGGCATTATCGGCGCCAACGGCATGGGTAAATCCACGCTTTTCAGGATTCTCATGGGGCTCGAAAAACCCGACGGGGGCGACGTATCCGTGGGCGAGACGGTAGAGCTCGGTTACGTCGACCAGTCCCGCGACGATCTCGACGGAAGTAAAACGGTGTGGGAGGAGGTCTCGGACGGCCTCGATATTATCCGCATCGGCAATTACGAAGTTCCCTCACGCTCCTACGTGGGCCGCTTTAATTTCAAAGGGTCAGACCAGCAGAAATTTGTAAAGGACCTCTCCGGCGGAGAGCGCAACCGTTTGCACCTCGCCAAGCTTCTCAAACAAGGTGCCAACGTATTGCTACTGGATGAGCCGACCAACGACCTGGATGTAGAGACACTCCGGGCGCTGGAGGAGGCATTGCTGGCGTTTCCGGGTTCAGCGCTGGTCATCTCCCACGACCGATGGTTCCTCGACAGAATCGCGACCCACATACTCGCCTATGAGAACGACGGTAGCGTGATCTTTCACGAGGGGAACTACTCGGAATATGAGGAAGAGTATCGGCAGAGAGTCGGGGCCGACGCCGCGGTGCCCAGCCGCGTGAAACACCGCAAGCTGAAATAGGTGGTTCGTGCCCTAGAGTCTGCTCTATCAATCACAGGCCTCGAGCGCCTCGGAGAGCCGCGAGACGGGTACCACCTTCAACCCTGAGATCGATTTTTTGGGTGCATTGCCCTTGGGCACGATCGCGAGCTTAAAACCGTGCTTGGCCGCCTCGGAAAGACGCTCCTGGCCGCTGGCCACCGGCCGGATCTCGCCGGACAACCCCACCTCCCCAAACACAACCCAGTCCCGGGGAAGCGGTCTGTTACGCAGGCTTGATACCACCGCCAATAGAAGCGCCAGATCAGCGGAAGTTTCCATCACGCGGACGCCGCCCACTACATTGGCAAACACGTCCTGATCGCCAACCTGAATGCCGCCATGCCGATGTAGCACGGCGAGCAACATCGCCAAGCGATTTTGCTCAAACCCTACCGTCACCCTGCGGGGATTGCCTAGGGAGCTGTCATCAACCAGCGCCTGAATCTCAACGAGCAGTGGCCGGGTGCCTTCCCACACAACCACGACGGTGGTGCCGGGCGCGATATGCTCCGAGCGGTCCAAAAAGATAGCTGACGGGTTGGTGACCTCGCGCATGCCTGCGTCAGTCATCGCGAAAATGCCCAGCTCGTTCACGGCCCCGAATCGGTTTTTCTGACCCCTGAGCGTGCGAAAGCGGGAATCATGGTCACCTTCGAGCAGGATCGAGCAGTCAATCATGTGTTCGAGGACCTTGGGGCCGGCAAGGCTACCATCTTTGGTCACATGGCCGACCAGAATCAGCACGATGCCCGTTTGTTTAGCGTAACGAGTTAATTGCGCGGCACAGTCGCGAACTTGTGAGACGCTGCCGGGCGCCGAGGTCAACGTCTCACTGTGCACAACCTGAATTGAATCCACGACCAAGACCCGGGGCTTCAGGGCCTCTACTGAAGCCAAGATCGCATCCACATCCGTCTCGGCCATGAGCTGCAGCTGATCGGTGGGCAAGCCCAACCGATTGGCGCGCAACGCGATCTGCTCGGGGGACTCCTCACCTGTGACATAGAGCGCCGGCTGCTGCGCTGCCAAGCGACACAGGGTTTGCAGCAACAGCGTGCTCTTACCCGCCCCGGGGTGTCCACCAATCAGTATGCTGGAGCCCGGCACGAAGCCGCCGCCCAACACACGATCAAACTCGTCAAAGCCCGAGCGAAGTCGGGGTAAATCCACCACCGCCACTTCTTCGAGGCGCTGCACCGACGCCGTTGTACCAGCGTAGCCAGAGCGGCCCGTTGACCGAACTGAAGCCGATTTGGAGGCCGGGCCACTCAGACGGATCTCAGAGAGCGTATTCCAGGCATGGCATTCCCCACACTGGCCCTGCCATTTGGGAAAATCGGCCCCACAGTCGTTGCAGACAAACGCGGTTTTTGCCTTCGCCACGCGGCACTCTCCGATATCTGAGCGTAATTGCTGTATTGGTGGAGGTAAGTCGGTATCCTATCAGACCAACAAGCCTCAACAGCATCACCATGCCTTCCGTTTCACTCATCCCCGACCGACAACTCACTTTCTCACCCGAGTTGGCAGAGACTATCGGTCTTGAGGAAGCGGTGCTCCTTCAGGCACTGGGCGAACAGCTTGCAGATCGTGAGGCCTGGACCGCGATTTCCCTCGCGAGGTTGCAAGCAACGCTGTCATTTTGGTCCATCGAGCATATTTCGGATCTCATCGGGAAGCTGGTGACGCTGGGTATTCTCCAGCAAAGGCCCAGCCAGACGCCCGGCAGCATCTTGTTAAGTGCCTCCGCTGAGGCATCGGCACCGGCGGGCGGCGTCTCAAGCCCACCCGCTGAACCCGAGCCGACGGAAGGCGGTAAATGGCAGCCCAGCGCTGCGCTCGAGGATCTGATCGCGTTGACCCACGGTATTCCGCGGCACTTTATCGCGAGCATCGCCACGCAGTTTGTCGAGACACAGGGCTCTGAGATCGATACCCAGTTTAGGCAGCTCGTACTTTCACGGTGGCGAGAAGCGCAAGAGAGCGAGGCAAAGGCAGAGCGGTCACAAGCGTTTGAAGTCAGTGTCCCGCCGCCCTTCGGTCGGGACTGGGTACCGAGTCAGGACGCGCTGGACATTCTGGCGCAAGCCGGCATCGACATTGTTTTCGCCGAGTCGGTGCGCGCCGAATTTATCCTCTACTGGAGTGAACGTGGTGGCCCGCCTAAAGAGGTCAACAGCCGTTTCGTAGAGCATGTGCGCAGACGCTGGCTGAAACACACCAGTCAGCTCCATCACAGCACGGAACCAACGCGCATCCCGCGCAACTGGCAGCCCGATACCTCTGTCTACGAGACACTCAGCCTCGCGGGGATTACAGAGCCAGAGGCCAAGGCATTGTTGCCTGAATTTGTGATGTACTGGGTTGATAGCAATGAGGTACACACCTCTTGGAATAGTAAATTTCTGCAGCACGTAAAAAGACAATGCCGCGCTGCAGGATATGGAGATCAGGATGGCGGACAAACAGGACGCGGCAACGCTGGCTCAGGACATCGCTCGAAGGACCGAAGTCTCAGCGACGACCTCACCGACACCAGCTGGGCCAACTGAGGCACCGGAGACCCTCGACTCGCAGCTGATAGAGACCATCAATCAGATCTTCGCGCTGTTTCGTCTCAATTATCACAACCAATACTATGCCGCTTGGTCAGATGCCGAACAGGTCAAGCAGGTGAAGCGACTCTGGCTGGACGCGCTCGAGACCTATCCTAATGCTGTCATTCTGCGTGCCGCACAACATGCCATTGAGCGTAGCGATTACCTACCCACACTCAACCGGATGATTGAGGCATGCCGACACTGTTTGAGCGATCTGGGTCTGCCCTCCCCCTATGATGCCTACCGCGAGGCATGCCTTGCGCCATCGCCTAAAAATGGGGCTCCCTGGTCGCATGCGGCGGTCTATCTGGCGGGGCGCGACAGCGATTGGTTTTTCCTCGCCAACCAACCTGAAAATAAAAGCTGGCCGATTTATCGTGAGCACTACGAGCGATGGGTCAGCCGAGCAGCGAAAGGGGAGGCACTGCAAGGGCCCGAGCGGGCGCCGCTCTCACCCCCTGATGACAGCCCGCTTAGCGTAGAGGAGCAATCCACCCATCTGGCGAGGTTGCGAAGAGAAGTCGGGCTGTAAGCGGTTTGCGAGTCAACCTGCCATCGACCACGCCTCGATGGCGTCGCGCACACTTTGGGCCTGATCCAGCATGACCCGGTGCTTGACCACGCGCACTCCCTCGGTCGTCTCACTACAAGCCTGCTCCAACTCGCGCGCCGCTGCAGACAAAAGTGTGGCCTGCAGGTTAGCACTGGTGCCTTTGATGCGATGAGCGATCCGCCGCAGTGCCTCGGTGTCTTGCTGGTTGAGCGCCTGCTCAGCAGCAACGATATCCGCGGATAACTCTTCCGCAAATGTCGCCAACAGCGTAGCGGTAATCTGCCGATCACCACCAAACATCGCGAGCAGTGCATCGAAGTCAATGGGTGCGGTGCTCGTCATGACAGCGCATCGAGCCGTAATAGCGGGTACCGATACCCTCGATCACGGTCAGTAACCGGCATAATCATCCCGGGCAAGGTTCTCAAATCGGGTGAATTCACCCCGGAAGGCAAGTCGACAGGTGCCGATCGGTCCGTTTCGCTGCTTGCCAATAATGATCTCTGCAACGCCTTTATCCGGCGAATCCTCGTGGTACACCTCGTCACGGTAAATAAACATCACCACGTCGGCGTCTTGCTCTATCGCCCCTGACTCACGCAGATCGGAGTTCACCGGGCGCTTGTTGGGACGCTGCTCCAACGCGCGATTAAGCTGCGACAGCGCCACCACCGGGCAGCGGAACTCCTTGGCGATCGCTTTCAGGTTTCTGGAAATCTCCGAGATTTCTGCCGTGCGCCCCTCGCTGGTTCCGGCCACCCGCATCAGTTGCAGGTAGTCGACCATAATCATCGCCAAATCACCGTGTTCACGGGACAAACGCCGTGCCCGGGCTCTGACCTCAGTGGGGGTTAATGCCGGCGTATCATCGATAAAAATGGAGGTCTCTTTGAGCTTGGCCATCGCCGCTGAGAGCTTGGGCCAATCATCCTGTTGCAGCTTGCCATTGCGTAAACGCGACTGATCGATCTTGCCCAAAGAAGACATCATCCTGACCACCAGCTGTTCGGCGGGCATCTCCATGGAGAACACAACAATAGGTTTCTGGGTTGTGGCGGCTGCATTCTCGACCAGATTCATCGCAAAGCTGGTCTTACCCATGGAGGGTCTTCCTGCGACGATCACCAGATCGGAGGGTTGCAAGCCAGAGGTTCGTTTATCGAGATCAATAAAACCGGTGGTGAGCCCTGTAATATCGCCGCCTGAATTGTAGAGCTCCTCAATCCGCTCGAGGGCTCCGGTCAGCAGCGGCGCCATGCCGAGAGGACCTCCCGACTTGGGACCGCTCTCTGACACCGCCATGATCAGTCGCTCGGCCTCGTCCACCAGTTCTTCAGCGCTGCGCCCCTCCGGGTTGAAACCGGCGGTAGCAATGTCCTGTGCCGCGCCGATCAGCTTCCGCAACAGCGCGCGCTCACGTACCGCGCGCGCGTAAGCGCTAACATTGGCGGCGGTGGGGGTTTGCTCGACCAGATCGGCGAGATAAGTATGGCCGCCCGCTGAGTCGAGCTCACCGGTAGCCAGAAGGCGATCTGAGACCGTGATGACATCGATTGGCTCATTGCGATCCACCAAGGTGGCGATCTGTCTAAAAATCGCGCGATGCTCGGGACGATAAAAATCATTCGCATCTACCAACTCGGCAATGGCGTCCCAGCTTTCCGGGGCCAGCAAAATACCGCCGATAACGGATCGTTCAGCTTCGACCGACTGCGGTTGCATGCGAATCCGGGAGATATCCGGATCTTGAGTTTTCACCGACTCCAAAATGACGCCCTATCTGCTGGCTGCGGGTTACATCTGGCTGCATGGCAGCCCGCCATCAACTTATCGTCGACGGGCCGGATAGAGTACCTGCGGAGGCTGGTAACTGCCAGCAATAAGAGGTGGGGGGCGGTCTGCAATGCCTGCGAGCCGCTGACAAAAAAGGGCGGCGGAGCGGTTCAGCCCCGCCGAAGAGGATTACTCGGCAACGATATGGATAGCGACCGAGGAACTGACCTCAGCATGCACCTGAATCATGATCTCGTATTCTCCGAGTTCACGAATCACGCCCTCAGGCAACCGCACTTCGGACTTGTCAACTTCACAACCAGCAGCCGTTAAGGCTTCGGCGATGTCGCGGGTACCCACAGAACCAAAGAGCTTACCCTCTTCACCCGCCGTAGCTGCGATGTTGACAGCCTCCAGAGCCGTGAGCGCCTCACCCCGCGCCTGTGCCGCGGCCAGAGTTTCGGCAGCCGCCGCCTCAAGCTCGGCGCGACGCGTCTCGAACTTGGCCACATTATCCTGCGTGGCCGGAACGGCCTTGCCCTGAGGGATTAAGAAATTACGGCCATAACCGGGTTTGACATCTACTGTGTCGCCCAAGGCGCCAAGGTTGCCAATATTTTCGAGCAAAATTACTTCCATCTCTATTTCCTCTGCTACCCGCCGTGCGGGTCCGCTGTCTAAAAATCGCTGCGCGACTTACACATCCTTTGAGTCTGTGCCCGTCTTCGTCGACCACTTGGCCCTGAAGTTAACGAAGGCATCGACCACCACGCATACCACCCATACCCATTTGGCCGGATCGAGCACGATCCACACCACATAAATCAAGGTCAACCACGTGACCCCTTTCCCAGTTTGAGCCGCATAAGCATGTGCCAGCGCAAACCCAACAACTGTGAGGGGTAGCACTGCCACCGCACTCCATACTCTCCATTCCGGCCCCATCCACCACAGCGCCGTCGCTGTAGCGGCCATGATCAATACCGCTTCCCGTGGCAGGCTCAGTGCGCGAAATTCGTCGCCGAACCCGCCCGGGTTGTACAGAGCCGCTTGCCAATACCGCCCTAACATCAAGCTCATCAACGCAATCACGGCGTTGCCCGTCGCCAATAATGCGGCCACTTGGGGGACAGACAGGGCGTTAAACGCCAACTGCTGCGACCCCTCCTGGCTCAGGTCTTGTTCAAGCTGAGCCAGCGCCTGATTGAATGTCGCCACCAGTTCCTCAAGGAAAGCGCCATTCAACAGCGTCAGCGCCAGCCCACTCAACAGGGCCAACGGCACACTCGCCATCACCGCCAGCGACAAATTGACCGTCTCCCTGAGGACAACCGCCAACCCGTAAGCGCCAAGCAGCAACATGACACTACCCGTGTCTCCGGTCATCGCGGTCAGCACCACCGCAGGCAGCAAAGCCCACAGGACCAACCACCCGCCGGAGGCTGTACCCCTTCTCAGAGTGACCAGTGCGATGGCCGCCGCACTGATCCAGCCAAACAGCAGACTCCCGGAACCTAAAACCGCAATACCGAGGGCCTGCCACCGGCCGCGCATGATGAATTCAGCGAGGCCGCGCACAACCAGCGCTCAGTTGTGAGCGTCTGTGTAAGGCAATAAAGCGAGGTAACGAGCCCGTTTAACAGCAGTCGCCAACTGTCGCTGATACTTGGCCTTGGTGCCCGTAATACGGCTC
The DNA here is from genome assembly GCA_011523115.1 of Halieaceae bacterium. Lineage (GTDB taxonomy): Bacteria > Pseudomonadota > Gammaproteobacteria > Pseudomonadales > Halieaceae > Luminiphilus. Next base: position 10,354 of record WTHO01000218.1, read on the forward strand.
GGAACAATCTTGCCGGTCTCGGAGACGTACTGCTTCAGCGTGTCCAGATCCTTGTAATCAATCTCAGTTACACCCTCAGCGGTGAACCGGCAAAACTTTCTGCGTCGAAAAAAACGTGACATGGCTTATTCCTCAGTCGCTGCTTCGTTATCAGCTTCAGCCGCCTCTTCCGAGCCACTGTCGGAATCAGACGCTTCGGCTGTCTCCGCCGCTGCGCGACGGGCGTCGTTGTCCTGCCGCTCCTGATAGCGGGCCTTGCGCTCTTTGTCCTCACGCTCCGCCTTCATGATCAGAGACTCTTCAAGCACGGGCTCGTCCCGACGGATGACCATATTGCGGATGACCGCGTCGTTGTAACGGAAGGTTGTCGTCAACTCTTCCATCGCCTCATTGGAAGCTTCAACGTTCATCAGCACGTAATGCGCTTTATGGATCTTATTGATGTGGTAGGCCAACTGACGTCGACCCCAATCTTCCAGACGATGCACCGTCCCGCCATCTTTGG
>WTHO01000250.1 GCA_011523115.1 Halieaceae bacterium
CCCGGGGCGATCAAATGCGAATCCACGCGCGCCAACTGGGCGAGCAGCTCGGGCTCCGGAGCGTTTTTGCCCTCCTGCCCGCGAACCAAGTGGCACCGTAACTCGATATCGTAACGCGCCGCTAATCGCTCGAGCGTCTGCGCCGCAAGATAGCTGTAGCCCTCGTCCACCTGATGAAAATACTCGACACAATGCGGAGCCCCAGCTTTGAGACGCACTCGCTCGGCTTTGCGGTGTCGCGCCGCAACACTGGCTGGCCGAGACAGTCGCGTCATCACTCGGGAGGTCAACCACCGCGTCAAGTGGCTGGGGTCCATGGTGGCAGCCCCGCCTTGCTCCTTGAATTGCTCGGACACGGGCGCGACCCAGATTCAGCTTCTGGAGACCAAATCCATCACCATGCCGGTGACGATGTCAGCACTGGCACCGTAAGACAGCCCCTGATGTTCGCGGAGTCGATGCCACATTTCGAAGGAAGCTACAGCGTGCACCGCCTCACGACGATCTTTGGGAAGGTCAGCCACTTCCGGCAACCAAAGCTCCAGCTCCTTGCGAAGGCGTTTTTGGTGCCAAGCGTAATTTTCCTTGAGCTTGGGAAAGCGCCAGAGCAGCGCCTTGGTGCAGAGAATCATTTGCATAAGACTGTCGAAGGCGTTGCCATACAGTTCAACTGCGCGCGAGACTCTGTTTGAAAGACTCCCGTCTCGATCTGCCACCAGGAAAAGCGCCTCGTAGGAATCCATCAACATTTCATCAGCGGCGAGGAACAGCGAGTCCATGTCGGCGAAGTGACGAAAGAAGGAGCGTATACCAACACCGGCGCGATCGGCGATTTGCTGCGCGGTGGGAACCAGCGTCCCCTCCTCCATGAGCGCCAGCGCCGCTTCAATAATCGCTGTTTGACTGCGCTCACTGCGTTGCCGACGACCGTCTGAAGACCCGACGATATTGAGCGCCACTTTTACCCCTTAGATCACATCGGAATCACTATTGGCAGTCAGTATGCCATGACATGGGTGGGGGCCCCAAATCCCTCGATCAAGAAGCACCCTGATGAGCACCATCGACTAAACGCGACTGCCATCGCGGGCCCCTATCGTTTCCAGATTAGCGTCATGTTGCTGACGGTCCAGTCGATAAAACGCCAACGCAGCGAGCATAATGGCCCACAGTAACCACTGCGAGGGCACCAAAAAGGTACCCAGTTGTATCACCGATTCGGTTGGGACTTCCTCTGGCGAGGCGCCATCCGGAAATGCTGCGGCCTGAAGCATCAGCCCCGCCGCAAAAGCACCAATCCCCTGATTGGTTTTGCGAATAAAGGTGAGGGCTGAAAAAAGCACCCCCTCACTGCGCCGCCCGGTTCTGACCTCGGAGTGCTCGACCAGATCCGCCAGCATGGAGAAAAAAATTGCCTGCATGGCAATGATAAGACCCAAATCAATCGTGTTAACCGTCGCAAGTATCGGAAACAGGATTGGGTCGCCATTGTCCGGCATCCAGCCCATCAGCCTGAAAACCACCGGCAGGGGCTGCACGGTAAACGCCAACACACCGAGGCGGAGCGCTGCGCCTTTCTTCCCCCACCGCCTTGAGGCCCAGGGCGCAATGAAAAATCCCATCGAAGCCGAAACCAGTACCAGTAGCGTCCAGTAAAAAATCTCCAGCGACGAGAACGCCCAGAAGTAGGTGAGCATGATAAACGTCAGCGCAGCGGTCAGCCCGGTGGCCGCTGCACTGGCGATTGAAGAAATGAACAAAGCGAAAAAACTTTTGTCTCTGAGTGTCTCAAACACCTCTCTGAACACGGCTTTCACCCCAAAGTGGTCTCGGGGGGGCGGTGCGGTGAGAGAACCGATGCGGTGATGCGTGCCCAGTGCCGACACCAGGATCGAAACCAGAATGACGCCGCCACTGATCATCCCGTAGGTTTCATATCCATCGCGGTTGAGGGTGCCGATCGGGTAGCGGTCGGATGGCACCAGCAGAAAAGCGTACATAAAGACCGCCATCCCGGCGCCGCCCGTCCAGCCAAAAAAAGAGCGCCAGGCCTGTATGGTGGTTCGCTCGTCATAGTCAGCGGTCAGCTCTGGCATCAGCGCAGAGCTGGGCGTCTCGTATACGGTAATCAGGGCACGGATCAACACTGCCAGAACGACGAGGTAGAGGAAAAGCGCTTCATCACTCCAATCGGGTGGTTGCCACAGCAGCGAGTAACAGCATGCAACCGGGACAGCCGCTGCGTACATGAACGGATGACGGCGCCCCCACCGAGAGCGCGTATTGTCCGACCAGTAACCCACCACCGGGTCACTCAACGCATCAAAAACCAACGCAACGAGCAGCGCGGTACCGACCAGAGCGGGCTCCAGACCCACGACGGTCCCGTAAAACAACAACAAAAAATAGGCGAAGCCGTTATCTTTGATGCCATAGGCAACGGCGCCAAAGCCGAAGGTCATGCGTAGGCTGAGACTCAGAGGTCTGGTGGTGTTCTGGTCAGAAGAAGGCAAGGTGATCTTTTCGACTCGTCTGATTCGCAATCGGTGCCCTCCACTATGCCTCAAAAAACTTCAAAATAGAGGCCATGACCATCGAAGGATTGAGACAGAAACACAAACCAAGCGGATGTCGGGTGATGCCTCTGATACAACCGGTGGAAATCAATCGAGCGCTTTATGCCTAAGCTGGCCACACGACAAAGCGTGGCGGCCTACTCCCGAGTTTGGTATAAACACAGAACAATAAGTCAAAGTCAGCCTCAGGCTGAT
>WTHO01000178.1 GCA_011523115.1 Halieaceae bacterium
GGGTGAACGATGAACTGCCCTATACCTTTCAAACCACCGAGGGTGACATGACCTGCCTGCCCTCGTGCCTGGAGCTCGACGATGTGTTCGTGCTCACCCAAAACCTGCACAGCGAGGACAGCTTTGCCCAGCAGGTGATCGACGCTGCAGATTTATTGATCAAGGAAGGTAGAGAGCAGGGCGGTCGGCTACTGGCCCTGAATCTTCATCCCTGGCTTGTGGGTCAGCCGCACCGCATTCGCACGGTGCGGGAGATACTTGAGGCGTTGTTGGTTGAGCGTGATGACGTCGTTTGGCATGCAGCGCCCGGGTCACTTATCGAGGCCTCGAGCTCTGCATAGCGTCACACTGCTTTAGTCGCGCCAAAAAAGGCCACCGAGGCGATCGTCACCCAATAGAAGTAGGCGAGTTTTTTGCCGAAGGCGAGGCTTTTTTCCAGCTTATTTTCTGCCTCGGGGTTCGGTCCCTCTGCGAGCACGCGAAACAAAGTCGTCCACTCGCGCATGATAAATCGCAGTTTCAAACCAATCATCAAGGTCACGCTGTAGAGTAAGATCTTGATCGAAAACCAGTACTGCATGGGCCCCACGTTGAAGGGGCCGTAGCCCATCAGCGAACTGATCGCAGCCAATACCATGGCCGGGATCAGCACAAAGCGCACCCGCTCGTCCCACAGTGTCAGTTGAATCCCGCGGTCAGTCTCGCGGTAGAAATAGGCCGAGATACAGAGCGTGAGCCATGCAATGGCCAGCACCCAGACTGCCACCAGAAAGGTGCCGCCATAGGGCTGCACACCCCAGAGATAACCCATGTGCAACCCGAGCGGCAGTAAGCTGATGATGCCAATGCGCGCCAAAATGTCGATGTGATAGGCGGTCTGCATGTGTCGCCGCCGTTCTTCCATTGAGAGATCCCGGTTAATGACGTGGGTAGACGTGTTAAAGACACCCCACTCGCCGCCCAACCAATAGACCATGGCGATGATGTGTAGCCAGCGCAGTACCGCGAGTTCTGTTATGCCCATCTGATCTGCCCCCACAGATTAAAGATATATCATTATATCAAAACCACCGGCTGTTTGAGGGGGCTGCCTTTTGGAGAAAGTTGAAACAAAACCTGAACATTTTTATTGTCCAATTCGTAATACGCTTATTTTGATATATCATTAGATGTAACTTGTTAACTGAGTGATCAGAGACTGTTTTTATGGACGACGTTTTCAGCCCGCATCTGATTGGTCAGCTATCTAAAGCTTCCCCCACGCCCCTTTACCATCAGTTATTTTCGATACTGAAGGCTCGAATCCTGGATGGCACTCTGTCGCTTGGCTTGCGCTTACCACCCGAGGAACGACTCGCTGATCTTTTCAAGGTTTCACGCATCACTGCCAAGCGAGCCATGGATGATCTGGCAGATGAAGGCCTCGTGGAGCGCCGTCGCGGGCGTGGCACGCACGTGATTTACCAGTACTCGCCCAAGCCGGTGCATGCGCCACTCACGGGCATGCTGCAGGAGATCGAGAGTATGGCGCGTAACTCTTCTGCGCAGGTTCTCGATTACGGCATGCGGGTACCACCCAGAGCCATCAGTGAAGAACTGCGCCTTGCTGAAGCGGAGACAGCTTTACACCTGCTGAGAGTTCGAGAACGCGACGGCATGAAGTTCGGGCATTACACAAGCTGGACGGCAGGTGTGGAGATGCCCAGTGATCCTGGCATTTTCGAAAACACGCCCAGATTGAGCTTTTTCAGGGAGCAGGGCCTTGAGGTGACTCACGTGGCCCAAACGCTCTCGGCGGTGGCCGCAGATGCGTCTGTGGCCGGGGCGCTGGGTGTTGTGGAAGGGAGCCCGCTACTGAGTCTGACGCGTCGGTCCTATCGAAAAACCGGAGCGGAGACCGAGCAGGTCATGGACTTCTTGGAGGTGCTCTACAATCCGGCGCATTTCCAGTATTCGATGGATCTCACTTTGGAGTGAATCGTCAGATCAACCCTGCTTTTTTAAGGCCCTCGATCACGGCGGACTGCTGCCCCATAAAATGCGACCGGTCGGGCACCGTGACGGCGCCTTCTTCGTTGACCAGATTATCCTCCGGGTAAAAGTTTGGCTGTTCGTAGGTTGAGCGAAAAAGCGACAGCCGCTGGCGTGCCAGCAGATTGGTCATGGCAGGTTTGCAGCGCGCTTCCCGAAGGCGTTCGATATCGATCAGCGCATGGCCCACCATCGATTCGCCGGCATACGCTTCGGTCATCACCTGTCCCTTGAAGTCAACGATCTGTGAGTGACCCTGCGTCGAGTTTTGCGGCACCGGTGAGTTATGTATTGCCGAGGTATTGCTCGAAATCACATAACACATGTTCTCGTAGGCCCGGGCGCACTTGGCGATGTTTTTTGGCGTCGGGCGTGGACTGCCGACCTCACTCGATGAGTGCAGGATCACCTCGGCGCCGCGGGTTGCCAATGCGCGAGCCACCTCTGGATACAGTATTTCCTCTGATGCGACGCAGGCCAGTCTGCCCAGGGGTGTATCGGCGACAGGGAAGAGCCCGTCGTCTCCATAGATTTCACGATATTGCGACAGCACATCGTGGGGCGTGGGGGCAAACATCGAGATTAAGCGGCGGTAGCGGAGAACGACCTCGCCCTCGTCACTGATGATAAAGCTGGTTTGGAAGTAGAGATCGGGAAAGTGAGGATCGAGCTCGTAAGCATTGCCTGACAGATAGACACCGCGGTTGCGGGCAATCTCTCCCAT
>WTHO01000189.1 GCA_011523115.1 Halieaceae bacterium
GCGACCCCGGCGAGTTGGCCTCAAGAGGGCAGTCTCTGGTGGGTTCGAAAATGGGTTCCAGTTCGGTCAGCCGCGACATTCCGCTGTTGGTGGATCTGTATCGGGAAGGCACCCTCAAGCTCGACGAGTTAATCAGTGGTCGTTACGCCCTGCATGACATTAACGATGCCATTGATTCGGTGAGGCGGGGGGAGGCTTTTCGTAACGTGGTGATGCTCCAGTGATCATTAAGGACTTTGAGACCTTCGTAGTCGGTAATCCTCCACCCAGATTCGGCGGGCGCTACTTCATCTTTGTGAAGTTGGTGACCGATAGCGGTGTCGTGGGTTACGGCGAGGCTTACTGCGCGACATTCGGGGCAAAGACGGTGGAGGCGATGCTCCGGGATACTGCCGAGCGATTCGTCGTGGGCCGCGACCCATTTCATATCGAGGCACTGTGGCGCAGCATTTATGGCGCCGGATATAACCTCAGACCCGATGTTTCTCTGATGGCCGTGCTCTCTGCATTGGAAATGGCGTGTTGGGACATCATCGGTAAAGAGTGCGGCAAGCCCGTCTATGAATTACTGGGCGGGCAGGTCCACGAAAAGCTCAGAACCTACACTTATATCTATCCGGATCAGGGTGATGTCTATCCCGATGAGGAAGATGCCGAGCACGTTTACGTCAATCCGGAGCGCGCGGCAGAGCGCGCACTGCGTTACGTAGCGCAGGGGTTTACCGCGCTCAAATTTGACCCGGCGGGCGCTTACACCGTGTTTGATGGCGGCATGCCCACGGGGAGTGAGCTCGAGCGCTCAGAGGCATTTATGCGAACCCTTCGTGAGGCAGTGGGGGCCGAGGTGGATCTGTTGTTCGGCACGCACGGTCAATTCACCCCAGCCGGTGCAATACGACTCGCTCAGCGCATCGCGCCGTATGACCCGCTCTGGCTTGAGGAACCTGTCCCACCCGAAAATGCTGCGGAGATGGCTGTGGTAGCCAGAGCAACCTCGATCCCCGTCGCAACGGGGGAGCGACTCTGTACGAAGTATGAATTTGCTCGCGTACTGGAGGAGGGCGCTGCTGCAATTTTGCAATTGAATCTGGGCCGTGTAGGCGGATTGTTAGAGGCCAAGAAGATTGCGGCGCTGGCCGAGGTAAAGTACGCGCAGATTGCACCGCATCTCTACTGCGGACCAATAGTGGGCGCGGCCAATATCCAGCTTGCCACCTGCTCACCGAACTTTCTGATTCTTGAAGGCATTGAGATGTGGGACGGCTTCCACGCTGCGCTACTCGATATGCCAGTGAATTGGCAGAGCGGCTATGTCATTCCCTCAACAGAGCCTGGCTTGGGTGTCACGCTGAATGAGGCGGTGGCTCGAGAGCACCCGTATGAGGGCGACGAGCTACACCTCGAGATGCTGACCGAACCCGTCCGCTGAAGCAGTCTTGGCGGTCGTTGACCGGTAACCCGGCGCCGGCTGCTGCCAATTGCCCGCGAGCTGCATTGATCGAATGAATATGGCGAATACGAGGTATTCAGGCTGCCGATGGTGGGTCACGGTGACTGGCGCCCCCCGGACATCTTGGCCGATGAAGCACTGCTACAGCTCAAATTGCGCGACTGCGCCTTTCCAACAAAAAGGGGTAAAACGCAATAAAATCAGTCGGTAACGGGATTCGGCTGGGTTATGGGTTGCCAACATCAAGGAGTTTGACTCGGCTCACTGCTCAGTTGGGTGGAGGCGGCGTCGCGACGAGTTGCCCGAATGAGGGGGTCCTTTCGATTGCCTCGATTACCCTTTATGGGGTACAAACGACCGCAATTGCAGCGCGAGTGAACGGTTTTCGCCGTTTTCTCGCGAGGGGTGCAATTCATAAAACAAACTCGCTCTGACGAGAGTGTGTTCGAGAGGAAAACAACGCATGAAAACAACGCAAAAGCCACTTGTTTCCCCGCTACTTCAACGCCAACAGGTTCGCAGACCACTTGCTGTAGCAGTGTCGGCCGCCTGTGGTGTGGTGGGGTCAATGTCGATCAGTGCTCCGGCACTATCGCAAAGTCTGGAAGAGGTGCTGGTAACAGCGACTCGTCGCGCCGAGAGCGTTCAGGATATCCCGATGAGCGTATCGGTGTTGGGTGAAGCCCAGCTCACCGACCTGAATGTGACCGACATGGAAGATTATTTGATGATGCTTCCTAACGTCGGTTTTATCTCCTTGGGCCCAAGCACCGGTAGCATTTACATCCGCGGTATTTCGAGTGGTGGTGAGAGCCTGCTCGGCGCCAACCCGGCGGTGGCGGTGTATCTGGATGAGCAGCCCGTGACGCTGGTGGGCGCCTACCTCAACCCGCACATTTACGACATCAACCGGATCGAAGTACTGGCCGGCCCTCAAGGCACGACCTTTGGCGCGAACGCGCAGTCCGGTGCGATTCGCATCATGACAAACCAGCCCGAGCTCGATGAGTTCTCTGGCGGATACAGCCTCGATGGCAGCCAGCCCAAGAGTGGTGACATGAGTTACCGCGCAGAGGGCTTTGTGAACATCCCGCTGGGTGAGCGTTCCGCTGTTCGCCTAATGGGCTTTTACAAGCGCGACGGTGGATACATCGATAACGTCGCCGGTGGCCACACCTTTAGCCGTAGCAACATCCGCGCAGGACTGCCAGAAGACAGCCCACTGCGCGCGATTGCGGCCGACGTCACCGTGACCAATGAAGATGTGGTCGAGGAGAACTTCAACGAGGCGACAA
>WTHO01000229.1 GCA_011523115.1 Halieaceae bacterium
TCAATCCCTGAAGCCGATACTTGATCGCCTCATCAATCGGTAGAAGTTGCGTCAGCTGAGCGGGCACTGACCACGCGTCTTCCAAATCACTCTCCAATTTCAGCCGCTGGATTTGCGGGTGCTGTAGTAACCCTGCCAATACCTCTGCCAGTGCGCTGTAGCGTTCAGGCAGGGGTGATGAAGTCGGCGCATCCGATAAAGTGACCTCAGCCTTTATCAATCCATCAGGTTCGCGCCACACGGAATGGACGTCGAAACGCTGGGCGCCTTCGATCAAAATGCCCAGCAAACCGTTGGGCAGTTGATCCCAATCGACGATGCGGGCATAGGTGCCGTAACGCCCGACATTGGGCGTATCAAGCGAGCCTCCCGATACCTCGGAACCCTGCTTGAGCCAAATCACGCCAAAACCCTCGTTCTCGCGCATGCACCGTGCGACGAGATCCAGATATCGCTGCTCGAATATTTGTAACGACATCCGACCCAAGGGCATGAGAATCGATGACAGTGGGAACAGCGCAATCTCACTCATGCTAAAGCCTCAGCGGTCTCGCGCTCCAGCGCATCGAGTAACTCAAGCGCCTCTGAGCGCGTGCTGCCACATGTGGCCGGCTCAGGCAGGAAGTCGATACAGGTCTTCGGCCTGCGAGGATCCCCGAACAAGCGACAGGTGCGCTGCACCGTCAGGTGAACGCAGCGCTCCCCCGCCGCTTTACCGCCCGGCATGCCCCAGAAGGGTCGGGTAATTGCGGGCGCTACGCAGCAAGCGCCGCAGTGTGGTCGGCACTGCATCAGGTTTCGCCGGGCCCAAAAGGCTTGAACATCAAGATCAGCTTGGGCAGCAAAAGTAGCGCGCCCGCAACAGCAGCGATCATTGCGACCACCGTGAGCACCCCAAAATAGAGACTCGGAGTAAAATTCGATAACGTCAGCATGGCGAAACCCACAACGACCGTTAACGTCGTGTAGTACATCGCCCGCCCGATACTCCCATGGCTTCGCTGCATCGCAGCGCGATAATTTTGATCCACCGCAATTTCGTCACGGAATCGATGCAAGTAGTGAATGCAGTCATCCACGCCGATACCCACCACAATGGCTGCAATAGTGATGGTCATAATATCCAGAGGGATACCCGCCAAGCCCATCAAGCCCAGCACCAGCCCGGCAGCGAGGACATTTGGCGCAAGCGCTAGCAGCGCGATGGAGAGGGAGCGAAACAGCACCCAGAACATCAGACCAATCGCTAAAAATACGGCGCCCAGCGTCATGATCTGCGACTGAAACAGGCTTTGCAGCACATTGTTATAAAGCACCAATAGCGAAGTGAAATGTAAGCGCTCAGGCGCAATACCCGTCTGCAGTAATATGTCTTCTCGCAACTCCCGCAGATAAGCGTCACGGCGGAGTGACTCACTGGTCTCCATGACTCGGACACTCAATCGAGCCTCCTGCTCTTCTGCAAAGTAAAAGGGGGCCACCAGCGCTGAGTTCACGTCATCCGGCAGACTATTTTCTACCAAAGCCAGCTCCACACCACCCAGTTTCCCGCCGTACAATCCATCCATCACCTCAAACGCCGTGGACAGCGAGAGCACCTTACCGGACTCACTGCGGTCCTCGATAATGCGATGCACCTCGTCGAGGATCTGGCGGCCAGGCACCGAAAACCAATATCCCGTCTGTGTCGTTTCCTCGGCCCCGAAAGCAAAGTCGATCCCAAAAGCGTCATCGAAAAAGCCGTCTTCGTCCGCCCAGTCGTCTTCCTCGTCCGCTGCGGGTTCGGCGGTGCTGTCATCCACCTCGGCGGGCGCCAGCAGGATCACATCAAGGGGAATCGTCCCGCCCATCCTCGCGTCCAGCAGTTCCATACCCTGATAAATTTCGGTGTGCTCCTTGAAGTAGTCGATAAACCGGTTTTCCACCTCGAGTCCGCGGATACCCGCGACAGAAAGCACGATCAACCCCGCTGTGACTGCGATCACGGATTTGCCAAAGCGCTGCACCAGGTGAGCGAATTGCAGTGTGAACGGTCTATCGCTCTGCTTATCGGGCAGTGGACTGCGATCAGGAAGGATGGTCATCAGCGCGGGAACGACCGTGAACGCGGAGCAAAACCCCAGCACAATGCCCGTCGTCATCATCCAGCCAAAATCGATGACGGGCTGGAGCCCTGCGACGACCAGAGAGGCAAAGGCGACGATGGTCGTCATCGCCGTGTAGAGGCACGGCACCAGCATCAATCGAGCCGAACCCGCTGACAAATGACTGCGCGGCGCTTGAGGTTGCTGAAGCAGCAATTCCCGGTATCGCACCACCAGATGTATAGAGAGCGAGAGCGTGACAATGAGAAGCACCGCGACTGAATTGGAGGAAATCACCGTCATTCGCCAATCGGTGGCACCGAGGACACCCAGCAGAAGCGTGGCCGTCGCACTGCACGTGAACAGCGGTATGAACACCCATTTCAGACTGCGGAAAATCAGCCACAACACCAGTGCCATGACCACCAGTATCGCGGTGCCAAAGGTCACCAGGTCAGACCGGACAAAGGCAATCATATCCGCGGCGATCATCGGTACGCCGCCAACAAAAATTTTGGCGTAGGGCCGAAAACGCTCAGCCACGGCGCGGACCGCAGCAACCATCCTGTCGCGCTCAATACCGATCGCGGCCAGCGCCTGATCATAATCAGCCTCCACCGAGGCGAGGCTGCGTTTGCCTGCGATATCTAACTCTCCAGAC
>WTHO01000191.1 GCA_011523115.1 Halieaceae bacterium
AATGTCAGCACCAGCAGCACAACGACCGGAATGCCCTTTGCGGCGTGAGCCCACTCGCCCGGCATGAACATCATTGGAGCAAAAAAGACCATGGTGCTGATCACCGCAAACAATACAGGCTTGAACACCTCCCTGACGCCCCACAGCGCGGCCTCATTACCCTCCACTCCTCTCGTTTGCGCGGTGTGAATCGACTCACCGACGATGATGGCATCGTCCACGACGATACCCAGCACGAGAAGAAAGGCGAATAAAGAGATCATATTGAGGCCGACGCCAGTGTAGGGGAGCAAGAAGAAGGCCCCCAGAAAAGCCACCGCAATACCGACTGAGACCCACACCGCCACCGCGGGTCTCAAAAAAAGGACCAACACCAAAAATACCAACAAGAGACCGCCAAAACCGTTTTTCAACAAAGTCTCAACGCGCCCTTTAAACGGCACCGCCGAATCTCTCCAGAAAGAGAGCGTCGCACCCTCTGGCAGATTCCGGGTTTGTGCCGCGACCCATTCATTGATCACACGTGAAGACTGAAGTACGTCGGGATTCGTCGTCACGTAGGCATACAGCCCGTGCCCGGGCATTCCATCGAACCGGCTCAAGGTATCCACCTCCTCAAAGCCATCATCGATGCTGGCCACTTCGCCGAGGTAGACCTGTGTGCCATCCCGCGCAGTCAACAACACGATCTGCTCAAAATCCTCACGGTAGTAAGCCTGACCGCGGGTTTGTACGCGAATATCACCGTCGCTGCCCTTGATGGCACCAGCAGGTAGGTTCAATGATGCAGATTGAATCGCTCTGACAACGTCGTCGAAAGACAGGTTGTGTCGGCGTAAATCCAGCTCGGAGACGTTGACCGAAACTTCGTACCGTCGTGGCGCGACTAAATCGACAACCGATATCCACGGTTGGCGAGCAAGATCATCTCTCAGGGTCTCACCCAGCTCTTTGAGTTCCCATTCGTCGAGCTGACCCGCCAGTTGCACGATACCGAGGAGATGCCGGTAGATAAGTTCTGTGACAACCGGCCTCTCAGCGTCAGTAGGAAAGGTCGTGATCGCGTCGACTCGCGTTTTGATCTCATTGGTGAGCCGTTGGGTTGGGTAACCCGTCAGCGCCTCGACAATGACCTGACCCATTCCCTCTGAGGCTGTGGAGCGAATCTCTTTGATACCGTCGAGATCGTGAATCGCCTCCTCGATCCGAACACAGATTTGTTCTTCAACCTCCCGAGGGCTTGCCCCGGGAAAGGGCATGGAGATGCTGATGCGATCAATCACCGGCGTGGGAAAAAACTGCTTATCGAGACCGGGTATGTTGTATAAGCCACCGATGACCAACACGACCATCAACAGGTTGGCAGCAATGGGATTTGAAACAAACCAGCCCAACAGACCGGGTTTACTAGCCACTGCTGGCCCTCACGCTGGCCACTTCGATAGCGGCGCCTGCAGCGAGCAGGCTACTTTGCTCGGCAACCACGCCCCGGCCAGCCTCGATACCCCGTACCCAAACACGATCCCGCTCGCGTCTGAGGAGCTCTACGGGCAGGCGTTCGAGACGACTGTCGTCATTGACCAGAAGCACGGTGTTATCGCCACGCAGAGCGGTAGCGGGCAATTCGACCGACTGCTGTATGGGCTTGCCAGCGATACTGGCCTCAACGAACAGTCCCGGGGTAAGCGGCGGCCGCTCGGAGCCGTCGCCACTGAAAGGATTGCTCACCTCTGCGATCGCAAAAGTCACGCGACTATCGCGATCGATACTCGCCTCAACTCTCGCAATCTTGCCCTGCCACTGCCAACGCTCACCGCCGAACCGGGTACTCAGGACCACCTCCGGGTATGTCGCGACCGCTGTCTCAAACAGGGGCAACTCAAGGAGTGCCAGCTGCGAATCGCTGATCGGCAAATGCACCTCCACCCGATCCGTCGCGTAGATCTGCGCCAAAACGGTGCCGGGCGCAACAAATTGTCCCAGATCTACTGATTTTTGCTCCAGTCGACCATCGAAGGGGGCGCGCACAGTGGTGCGCTCCAGCGCCAGTTCCGCGGCGGCCACATCAGCCTGCGCTGCCGCCAAGGAAGCTTCCGCTGCGCGAAGTTGCGGCTTACGCAGGAACAGATCATTCGCCTCACTGGTGCCGAGATCCCGCCACTCGCGCTGCGCCTGCAAGTTCCGACCTCGTTCCTCGGCGACGCGCTGAGCGGCGGCGGCCTCCTGCGCGCGCGCTCTGGCAATCGCGAATTCGTAATCCGCTTGCTCGAGCTGCAGCAGGATGTCACCGGCCTCAAAGAACCGCCCGTCTAGGAACAATTCACTCACGGACTCTACTTTTCCGCTCACCTGAGCCACGAGGCCGACACGCCTCACTGGCTCTACCGTGCCCTGCGTTCGCACCGTGATGCTGTGGCTTGCAGGTACTGCGGTGACGACGTCAACCAAAGGGCGCCGCGGCTCGGGGAACTGGGTAGGCTGGGTTTGTGGCTTGCCCACCAACACCAAGAAGCAGACCGCCAGACCGGCAGTCGTCAACGCCGCCGAGCCGAACAATCGGCGGCGCGAAAAACGACTAGTTTTGACGCTGTTATCAGTCATCGGTAAACCACTACTGTCTATGTCAGCGAGTGTTGGGCGCGGGATTTTACCGCTTTACGCGGCGCAAAGATATTTGGCCCATTGTGCAAAGCTACCAAACGGTGTTTGCACGGGCTTTGTTTAGTTTTTCTGAGTAAG
>WTHO01000232.1 GCA_011523115.1 Halieaceae bacterium
AACAAGGAATGCGTGACAGCACTGAGTCGTTGGTGCCATTTTTCGACTACTAGGGCTTCTTGGTGAAGCCCCTAATCATGTCGCTGAGCAGTTCATCTACCCGGCCGCCAAAGCCTCCCATGCCCTTCAGCATGACCTGAATCTGGAATGAACTCTCGCGCTCCAGATTCGGGTCGTTGAAGTCGACAATATCTCCAACGAGCGTATCGACGTAGCGCATGTAAAGCAGGCGCACCCGCCAGCAGCAGTCGTCGTATTCAAATCCCACCATACTTTCGACGACCTCCGAGGCCTCGAGGGAATATTCGTAGGCGCCAAATACGCTCCAGGTATCGTTGATGGGGTAATAGGCAGACGCATTGGCTTGTTCTGTCACCGGTCGGTCTATCAGAGAGGGCGGCGGCTCGCGCAGGGTGTAACCCAGGTTGAAGATTTTGCCATCGCCGGGCATGAAGCTGGCCTGTGCATAGGCCGCATCAAAGTTGTTGTCGTTGGGGTCGTACAAGACGCTTGAGCGGAGTCGCCATTCTCTCGAGGGTGACCAGGCCAGCTCGGCAGCGATCGCCGAGGTTGATTCGGTCAGGTCGGGGTCGATCTGGTTCAGTCTTACCTCACGGTCACGAAAGTAGAAGATCTGACCGATGCTGGCACGTAACGTCTCATTGCCCGACGCGTTATCGATAAACCGGCTGGTGACGCCGAGAGCCAGCTGGTTGGCGTCATCAATGCGGTCGTGTCCCGAGAATCGGGTATCGCGGTAGAGTTGGTCGTAGCTGAAAGTCAGTTCAGCACTGTCAAAGTCAGGCTGCCCGGATTGCTCCTCATATTCTGAGTACAGGTAGTACGCCCGTGGCTCCAGCGTCTGGGTTACCTTGCTACCACCCAGTGTTGTTTGGCGCTCAAAAATCAGCCCGCCGTCGAGGCTGGCCATCAGGGAGCCAGCATCCGGTGAGTCGTCCTCGATGAGCGGAAAGTCATCGAGCTCGTAGGAGACTGATCGATATTTCACGGTAGGCGTCAGAAAACCATAGGCCCAGCGGTTAGGCATGGTCAGGCCTGCCTCCATGTAGAGCCGCTCGCCGGTCACGCGCACAGAGTCGCTTTCAAAATGAGAGAGCTGGGTGAGCAGAATCGGTTCAACGCCCATCCAGTTCTGGGTGCCGCGCCACCTCGCGGTGATCTGCGGTAACTTCTGGTAGTCGTTACGAATATCATCAGCGAGGGACTGAAACTTCTCCACGTCCACGCGGACCTGCCAGTCTTCTCCGAGCCAGTCGACTCTACCCAACTGTTGCAAGGCAGTGCGGCGCTGCGCGCTGAGACGGTTGTTCTCGATATCACGGATGTACTCAGGGTCGCTGACCCGGGTGTAGGCAATTTTGGTTCGCCATGCGGAGCCGAACTCGCCGTTATGCTGCGTGTTAAACAGCCACCGGTCGGCATCGATTGTCGGGTTGGCATTCTGGTAGCGCTCATCGTCGCCAATCCAACTGCCGTTCATCTCCCAATAGCCGACCGTGTCGCTTAACCAGCGCCCTTGCCCTTGATGTAACAACCCTCGCTCTTGGATATAGCGGGGGCGATAGAGAGCGTCGTAATTGGGCGCCAGATTGAAATAAATGGGCTGAGTGATATCCAGTCCGCCGCGACTATCACTCCCTATATCGGGAAACAGCAGCCCTGTTTTTCGGCGTGAATCAATCGGGAACTGCACCCAAGGCAGGTAAAAAACGGGCACTCCCGCGACCTTGAGTTTTGCGCCCCAAGCCTGACCCTCACCCCGCTCGGGATCAATTTTGAGCGACTCTGCATGGAGCACCCAGGTTGGATCATCCGGTGCGCAGTAGGTCATGGCGCCCTCGCTGATCGTGATGTTGCCGTCAGCGTGCCGCGTCAGGGCCTGGGCACTGCCGGACAGCTGGCGATCATGGAGGACATATTGGGCATCGCTCAGATCAGCTTGCTCTGACAAGCTGTTGTACTGAATCTGCGAGCCGGTCATCACCACGCCGGGTTCTCGCAGGGTCACGTTCCCTGATGCCACTGCGGTTTCGTTCTGCCGGTCTATCTCCACCGCATCCGCGGTCACGCTGCGGTATCCCTGCTGCACACTGACGTTGCCATTGAAATACAGCATGGTTTCAGTGACTTCGCTGTCGTCCGCTGTCACCTCCAGATCAGCCTCACCCGGTGGCACGCTCTGATCGACACCCGCCAGCGGATCCAGAAACTGCCCCTGACATTGCCGGCAGCGAAGTGCGGCTTGATCAAGGGGAATCACTTTGATCGGCGTCCAGTCCGGCCAGGGCGCTACCGAGACTTCGCTAAGGCCTTCAGCCTGCGCGAGCCCTGAGATCAGGCTCACAGACGCAGTGAACACGCCCGTGACAAGCGGCTTTCGCGCAAAGGAGGTGACTGTGCTGGTCAAAGGCAAGTGGGGTGATCGGTCCGTGTTGGGCCCAGAATCATAAAGCATGCGGCGCCCGCCTGCCTCCCATTCGATTGATGCCAAGAAGGCAGTCATAATGCCTGTTTCAGGATCGGTCCGAACTGGGGGCATCGATTGTCAGACGGTGAGAGATCACACCACAACATGCAGACCGCACAGAGCGCGCTGACCGTGCAGCCGCCAGCGTTGCTTTGTCGGTGGCTCTCCAAGGTGCTACACGTGCCGAAAGCCGCACTGAATGTGCAGCAGATAGCTGGCGATGCCAGTCCCAGGCGATATTTTCG
>WTHO01000163.1 GCA_011523115.1 Halieaceae bacterium
GAAGGGATAACCATCCTCGAATTCTCCACCATGATCACCGCCGCCCTCGCGAGCATGATGCTCGCCGAACAGGGCGCCAGAGTCATCAAGGTCGAGCCCACCGACGCGGGGGATCCCATGCGCTACATCGGCGCTCGCAAGGGAGATATTTCATCATTGTTCGCTGGCTGCAACCGGGGCAAGGAATCGATCAAAGTCGACCTCAAAAGCGAGGCAGGGCAAGCCGTCATCCACGAGATGATTCCGCACATCGATGTTGTGATCCACAACTTTCGGCCCGGCACCATGGAGACGCTCAACCTCGATTTCAAAACGCTGGAGCAACTCAACTCGCGGCTCATCTATATGGCGATCTCAGGGTTCGGCACCGAGGGCCCACTGCGGCGCGCACCCGCCTACGACCCCATTATTCAGGCACAGTGCGGCATGGCGGCGACACAAGGCTCTGACGAATCGCCAACCTTCATCCGCTCGCTTCTCTGCGACAAGATTACCGGTTATACCGCCTGCCAGGCCGTCACCAGTGCGCTGTTCGCCCGAGAGCGGACGGGCAATGGCCAGATAATCGATCTTTCAATGCTCGATTCAGGGCTGTTTTTTATGTTTCCCGACGGGTTCCAGAACCATGCGCTGCTTGACGAGGACACCATTCCCGGCGGCCTGCTGATCGATATTCTCTACGACCTGACGTTGACCAAGGATGGCGGCGTCACGGTGGCCGCTGCCAATCAAGAGATGCAGGGGCGGATGCTGAACGCCATTGGGCTCTTACACCTCTTGCAGGACGAACGCTTTAACAGCATGAAGAAGCTGGTCGAGAATCTACATATTTTTCGGGATCTGGTAGCAGAGAAGTGCATGGAATACACCAGCGACGAGTTGCTTGCACTGCTCCGCGAAGTCGAAGTGCCCTGCGCCAAATGTTTAACCCGTGATGAAGTGCTGGCTCAGGAACAACTGAGCGCTAACGACAGCGTCTCAATTGTTGACCATCCTCATCTGGGCACACTGCGAATCGTCAGAGCGCCCCCACGCTTTGGCGGAGAGCGACTGGAGCCCTCGCGCCCCACACCGGCACATGGTGAGCACACCGATTCAGTGCTGTCATCGTTTGGCGTGCCGGCAGATCGCATCGAAGCGCTCAAATCGGAAGAAGTGATCGGCTAAAAACCCGACCGTTTATATGCTCAGAGATCGAATACCGACATGATCATCTCTCTATAGGCCTCGGGACCCGATACAGAATACGGACCACGGTAGCCGTACCAGGCGACTGAACCGGAGGCGTCAATGGCGGTGGCCAGGGTAAAAAATCCTGATTCCTCCCAAGCGGTAAACCAACCCAATGTCAGCACGGTGGTCGCCACGCCCTGTGCGATACTCTCGGCTGCCGCCACTCGCTGCCCGTCAGTCACCATAAAGATCACCACCTGATTTTCGGCAAGCCCAAGCGCCGCGAGCTCCTTGGCGTGCAGCTCATGCGCCTCGGCGTCGACGTCGATACCCCGGGCAATCCTTCTGAGGGTGGCAATGTAGGCCTCTCTCGCTTCCGATGACAGCTCGGGCGCGGCATAGATGTCGCGGATATCCGCTGCACTTTTGCGCGCCTCGGGGCGAACCTGTGCGCCCGCCGTTGAAAGCGCCACCTCGACGGTGTTAAACCCCTTTGAGCGAAGCAAGTTTGCGACATCTGAGAGCGCTGACTCATCCTCCGCAGAGCAGAGCTTGGCATTGTATTCCTGATCGAGGGCGGCCTCTGACGAATTGTCGAGCACCGAGCAGTCCTGCACTAAAATAATATCGAAGGCAGCAGCACCGCCGTACGCTTCGACAATTTGATCAAACGACTCTGCCCGCGCCACCTGCGCGCACAGAAGCCAACCAAACCCCAACACCAGCATTCGTCGCATTACACCTAGCATCATTTCCCCCTCAGACCTGACAACACTTGCCAAACATTGTTCTCATCAACTCGCTCATTGCGCGGTGAACCCTCCGTCTACACTGAGTACCGCCCCCTGACACAAAGTGGAATCTGCGGAGGCGAAGAACAATATAGCACCGGCCACTTCCTCGGCCGTACCCATGCGGCCAATGGGCATGACGCCGCGCAGCATTGCCTGTGCCTCCGCCTTATCTGGCATCAAGTCTGTCCAGCGCTCCATCATTGGCGTTTCTATCACGCCGGGGCACACGCAGTTGATCCGCACGCCGCTACTCGCAAGCTCGATAGCCATATCGCGGGTAAAGACAACAAGCCCACCCTTGGCGCTACCGTATGCAGTCGACAATGGGAAACCCACCAACCCATTCAGGGAAGCAACATTGATCACACTGCCAGAACCGCGCTCCACCATGCGCGGAACAAAGTATTTGCATAACAACCAGGGGCCCTTGAGGTCGGTATCGAGGACCTTGTCCCACTCATCGACGGTGGTCTCGTCGTAGGTTTTATTGAGCTCGGCGCCGGCGTTGTTCACCAGCACATCAATGTGACCCCAGCGCTCGTGCACATTGGCTACGGCATGCTCGACTTGAGCCTCAAGCCGAACATCGAGCGCCAGTGCAAAATGGTCGGCCCCCAGCTCCTCTGTTAGGGCCTCTGCAGCAGATACGTCGCGATCCAAAATACAGACACTGGCGCCCTCTGCAACAAAGCGTCTTGCCGTCGCCGCACCGATCCCGCTGGCACCGCCTGTGACGACACATTTCAGTCCTCGCAAACGCATGC
>WTHO01000144.1 GCA_011523115.1 Halieaceae bacterium
GCCATCTGGCGCGCCGCACAGAGGCTCTCGGCCACCCTGAGCCCACTGCTCAAGCCGTCCTCGTGAAACCCGTTTTGCCAGTAGGCGCCGCAAAACCATGTCCCGTTCCGCCCGTTAATGTCGCCCCAACGCTGTTGGGCCTTCATGCCGGCTAGTGTGAACTGAGGGTGGGCATAATTGAAGCGGCCGAGAATGCGATGTGGGTTGATCGAAGCCGTGTCGTTGAGGGTGACACAGAAGGTCTCTGGAGCATCGATACCCTGCAGGATATTCATGTTGTAGGTCACAGTAGCGCGACCACTACCCGGCTTCAGTCGATAGTTCCAACTCGACCAGGCGCGCTGGAGTTTGGGGAGCAAACGCGTATCGGTATGCAGAATCACTTCGTTATCTCGGTAGGGTAGCGCGCCCAGCACTGAGCGCTCGTCCTCGGTCGGATCGCCCAACATCGCCAGCGCCTCGTCGGAATGCGTCGCAATCACAACCTCATCAAATTCGCGTGTCTGACCGTTCCGGAACGCGACTGACACGGGTTTTCCCGGTGGTCGCAGAATGCGCTCGACGGGCATGCGGGTGCGAATCTGATCGGCAAATCGCTGCGTCAGGGGCGACAGATACTCTCGACTGCCCCCCTCCACGACGCGCCACTGAGGCCGGTTTTTAAGCGATAGCAGGCCGTGGTTGCGGAAAAAACGAATAAAGAATTCAACAGGAAAGTCCTGCGCATCCTCAAAGTCAGCAGACCAGATCGCCGATGTCATGGCCAGCAGGTAACTGCGACTGAAGTGGGTGCTGAACCCGTGCCGTGCCAGATATTCACCCAATGTCTGGTCCTGCGGCAGTCGCCCGCTGTCGAGGTCGGCCACGGCCAGCTTATTGAACCGCAGTATTTCCCGAATCATGCTGAGGAAACTGGGGGATAGCAGATTGCCTCGTTGTGCAAAGAGCGTGTTGAGATTGTTACCCGCATACTCCAGCCCGCTCGCCTCGTCGCAGACCGAAAACCCCATGGAAGTGGGCTTGTTGGCGACGCCGAGGTCATCGAACAACTGGATCAGGTTGGGATAATTACGGTCGTTGTAGACGATAAATCCGGTATCCACGGCAAAGCGCCGCGTCCCGATTTGTACGTCGTAGGTCGCGGTATGGCCGCCAATGCGGTCCCGGGCTTCAAATATCTCAACGCGATGGCCCCTCTGGGCCAGCTGGTGGGCGCACCCCAGCCCGGAGATGCCCGCTCCTATGACTGCAATGTGCATCGCTGACGACCTCCGGCCACCAGACAGGGAATGGTTATTGCTGTTACGAGCCTCAGGGAGCGACGGATCAGCGCTGATTAGTGGTGCTTGACATCGGGTTTTTCGCTCATAGGTCGCTGAAATAAGAGGAACAGCCCGGTATCAAGGCGAAGCTAGGGGGTGTATCCTGTGGTCTCGGGAAGATGGTTTTAACCTGATGGCGGATAACAAAGACGCAAAGAGCTCGCCAGCAGCGAACGGTAGCGCCAAATGGAATGCGCCTACCGGGCGTCGCACGGATGAGTGGAGCGAGGCGCTGGTCCAGATTGGCGAAAGTCAGGACCGGGGTGCCTTTACGCGCTTTTTTCGTCATTTCGCCCCACTCATCAAGGCTTTCGCGCTATCGGGCTCGAGTTTGTCGGCCACCCATGCCGACGAGTTGGTGCAGGAAGTCATGTTAAAGGTCTGGCAAAAGGCCGGGGGCTTTAACCCTGAGAAGGCGGCCGCCTCAACCTGGGTCTATACCATTGCCCGTAACTGTCGAACCGATATGTTCCGCCGTCTGCAAAAGTTCGATACGCCGCTGGCCTCCGATGACTTTGAGTTGGAGAGCGAGGAAGAGGAATCCTTTGTCGTGCTCCATACTCGCCGCGGTGCTGAACGGGTGAGAGAGCTCATGGGGGATTTGCCTCCCGATCAGGCGCAAATATTGGCCAAGGTTTACATGGAGGGTAAATCACACTCCGAGGCCGCGGCCGAGCTTGATTTGCCGCTGGGCACCGTGAAATCGCGGGTGCGTCTTGCTATTCAAAAGCTCCAAGGGCTGATGGAGGCCTAGACCATGGTGGTAATTCCCCAGAAAGTCCCAGATTTATTGATGTTTTGGAGTAAACCGTTTGGGTTGGACCCTCGTAATGTGAACGTACATGAGAGTGGTTTGGATTAAAGTGTAATGGTGCATCATCACCCCCCAACAGATTTTCTAACGGAGTACGCCGCCGGCGTGCTACCCGTGGCTCAGTCCGCCTGCGTTGCGGCGCACCTGAGTTATTGCCAACGATGCCGACAGGTTGTAGACAGGCTCGAGGATATTGGCGGCGCGCAGCTTGAGCAGCTTGATCCGCAACCGGTTGGGGAATCGGTTCTGGAGCGCGTGATGGCGCGCCTTGATGATCCTGAACCGCTGCGTTACGCACCCAGCGAGACCTCTGAAACGCAGCTACCGGGCCTTTTGGACCGCTTGATTAACGGTGACTACGCCGATCTGGTCTGGAAGCGCGTCACGCAATCGCTGAGCATCAGTTACCTCAAAACTGGCGACCCCAATCACGAGTTCGCGCTGTATCGAATCGCTGAGGGTGGCCGAATCCCCGAACATACCCATGGTGGCAGCGAGATGACGCTGGTGCTGCGGGGTGGCTTCGCCGATGAGAGCGGCGAGTACCACCCGGGTGATTTCCTCGTTCGGGAGGGGTGGG
>WTHO01000038.1 GCA_011523115.1 Halieaceae bacterium
GGTTTTTGCGGTGGGCGTGGGTCTTGCAGTGGGCATTGCGCTGATGCCGCCGGTGTCCATGCTCTCCGGGCTGGTCGGGTTCTTCCTTGCCGGCTCGATTGCCATTTGCGCCATGATTTTGCCCGGCATCTCGGGAAGTTTTATGTTGCTTCTGATGGGCATGTACGCGCCTGTACTGGCTGCGGTAAAAGGCTTCCAAGTAACAGAGCTCGTCGTTTTCGCGCTGGGCTGTGGTGTGGGCCTGCTGAGTTTTGCGCGGCTGCTCGACCGACTGCTGCGCGCCCACCGGTCAATGGCGATGGCCTTTTTATGCGGCGTGCTGCTCGGCTCGCTGGTGGCGGTCTGGCCCTGGCGCGTATCGGTCATCCTGGCGCTGGGCGCAGAGCCTGTCGAGGTCACCCGACCGGTTCTGCCCTTTGATCTGCCCGCGCCGCAGCTTGCGCTTTGCTTACTGACTTTTTGCGCTGGTATTTTCACGGTGTGGGCAACGCAAAAGATAGCGGGCAGGAGGGGCGGCTAGATGACCCGTTGGGCACGTCTCACCATGGCGGTAGCGCTGACTTCGTTATTGGGCGGGTGTGCGGATAAGCCCCCCGCGGTGATCGAAAACAAGTCGGTTCCGGCGGCCATCGAGACCCCCGAAGTGCGACAGGCGACGGCGCCCGAGCGGGCAGTGGCAGCCGATGTTGGCCAGATGCTGCAGCGCGGGCCGAACTATATCGTCCAACCCGGTGACACGCTCTATGCTGTGGCGTTTCGACTTGGTATGGATTATCGAACGCTCGCGGAAATCAATAATATTGAGCCCCCCTATGTGATACGCGTATCGCAGTCACTCAGGACGGTTGATGCAGGCTCCGGGGCACTCGACGACACTGCGTCGGTGGCGCCTGCGCAATCGGTCGCGGTTCAACCCGACCGATTGGAAAGTCCACCACGGCAGATCTCGCCCGCATCTGCAGGTCAGCAAGCCGAGGCCGTTCGGCCCGAGCCCGGACCCCCTTCACACACCTTGTCTACCGCGAAATCAGCGACGCCCAACGGGCCAGTAGACCGCTGGGTTTGGCCGGCGGCCGGTGACGTCAGCCGGCCGTTTTCAGACGAGCGCCACAAAGGTATTGACCTTTCTGGCCAGCGCGGCGCGCCAGTCATGGCGACGGCGCCCGGTGTCGTCGTCTATGCCGGCACAGGGGTGACGGGTTACGGCGCATTATTAATACTGAAGCACAATGACACTTATCTCAGCGCATATGGCCACAACGACGAACTGCTCGCGGTGGAGGGCGAGCAAGTGAAGGCGGGGCAGGTGATCGCCCGCATGGGCAGTACCGATGCGGATTCAGTGAAGCTGCACTTCGAGATACGCCGCGACGGGCGGCCAGTGAACCCGACCGGGCTGCTGCCCAGTCGGTAGAGACGCTAACGCTCCAGTAGCTCCAGCTTGCCGGGCTTGCCCGCCCAGTCCTCTGCGTCAGGGGCGGGTTCTTTGCGCTCTGTGATGTTGGGCCAGATCTCTGCGAGTTCGGCGTTAAGCTGCAAGAACGCCTCCTGATCTCCGGGTAACTCATCCTCGGAGAAGATGGCATCGACAGGACACTCTGGCTCGCAGAGGGCGCAGTCAATGCACTCATCTGGGTGAATCACCAAAAAGTTGGGGCCTTCATAAAAGCAATCGACCGGGCACACTTCTACACAGTCGGTGTGTTTGCACTTGATGCAATCTTCGCCAACAACGAACGTCATACGGAAACCTCATTCATCCCACGCCGAAGGATACTGGGTGAGACGTGTTTTGAAAACTGGTCAGCTATCGTCGTCAAGTTTCTGTTTCAGTTGATAGATTCTGTCGAGGGCCTCTTTGGCGCTCAGTTCGTCCGGGTCCAAGGCTTTGAGTGCCTCCAGTGCGGCGGAGGGTTGCTGTGGTGTCACCAGAGAGAGTTCAGTTTGGGTAGGGGCTGGGCCTTGTGATTGGCCGCTCTCCAACTCGCCCAACTTATCCTTTGCGGCGCGGAGAATCGAGTCCGGCACACCCGCCAGTTTGGCGACCTGCAGTCCGAAGCTACGATTGGCGGGGCCCTCTTGTATCTGATGCAGGAACACCACGTGATCCTCGTGCTCTGTTGCGTCCAGATGCACGTTGGCCATCGCAGCGTGTTGATCAGGCAGTGCGGTCAACTCAAAGTAATGCGTGGCGAAGAACGTCAAGGCTTTTACCTCGTTTGCGAGCGCCAGCGCGGTGGCCCAGGCGATGCTCAAGCCGTCAAAGGTGCTGGTGCCGCGGCCGATTTCATCCATCAGTACGAGGCTCCGATCGGTGGCGTTATGGAGGATGTTGGCCGTCTCCGTCATTTCGACCATGAAGGTCGATCGACCACTCGCTAAGTCGTCAGAGGAGCCAATGCGGGTAAAAATCCGATCGAGGCAGGAGAGCGTTACCTTTCGTGCGGGTACGAAAGCACCGACGTGCGCCAGCAGGGCGATCAACGCGTTTTGCCGCATGTAAGTTGATTTGCCGCCCATGTTCGGGCCGGTAATCAACAGCATGCGACGTCGGTCATCGAGGTGGGTGTCGTTGGCAATGAAAGGGGTGTCGCGCACCGCCTCCACAACAGGGTGCCGGCCGCCCTCCACATGGAGTAGCGTGTTATCCGAGAATCGGGGGCGACACAGCTCCAGCACCATTGCCCGCTCCGCAAAGCAGGCGAGCACGTCCA
>WTHO01000207.1 GCA_011523115.1 Halieaceae bacterium
CGTAGTCGGCATCACCGATACCAAACTCGCCGCGCACCACGGGTGCCACCACGCCGAATACCGACCGGTCGACGTAATTAATAGTAGTGATGACCGCCAATAGGATCGCAATGCGCCAGCGTACCGCCAATTCTGTGATCCTCTTTTGTTCTGCGTCGGAGCCGGGATCAATAGAGCGGGTCAATCGACCCAGAGTGTCCCGAGCATCGTCAGCGATAGACCAATGAGTATTGCGCCAAAGCAGCGATTCAACAAGGTGGCCCGACTTTTGATCTGACCCATAAGCGACGCCCTGGATATCGATATGGCGACGAGGGCATACCAAGCAGCATCGATCACTGCCGCCGTCGCGGCGATCAAAAATTGCTCGAGTATCGATGCCTCAGGCTCAATAAACTGGCTAAACAGGGCGACGAAGAACACAGCGATCTTAGGGTTGGAGAGCGCGATCAGAAAGCCTTCCCAGCCCACCTGCGCGTACGCCGGCTGAGCAGGGTTCTCCGATGCGCCGGCTTCGTTTTGCCGACTCAGTAAAGCAGACAGGCCCAAGTACAGTAGGAATAATGCTCCCACGGCGCGAATCGCCTCAAACCATGTCGGCTGCGACACAATAACTGCGCCCAAACCGGTGGCTGTGGCTGAGGCCCAGAGAAAGATGCCGGCCCCGTGGGAGACCGCACAAAACACCCCCGCCACCGCACCTTTCGTAGCGGCATGACGCACAACCAGTGCCAAACTGGGGCCGGGTGACATAGCTCCCAGCAAACAAACCAGAGCCAGCGGTGCCCATTCGGTGAGCGTCATGGGGAGTAACCTCGCGATACCAACGATAGGCCGACCAGCACTTCACGGCTTACAGCGAGCCTAACGAGACGATCGCTGAGTCGACCCGAGGCGAGTTGCTCAAGCCGCCCTTCTACTATATCTTCGGTGGGTCTTAATAAAACCATGAAATCGTGGCGGTCAGTCTATCCCGAATTGACCGCAGTTACCGCCGGCCCCGCCGGCATTGGAGGGCGACACCGTGGCAGTAGATTCGAAGGCACGTCACAACACTTTTTCCAAAAAAACCATCGTGGCCGGTGTGGCCGCAGCGCTCGGTGCAGGAGGGTCAGGCCTCGTCTGGAGTGCCGAGCTCGAGGAGGTGGTGGTCACTGCGCGGCAACGTGCCGAATCATCCCAGGACATTCCGATGACTGTTCAATCTCTGTCGGGAGAGGAGTTGAGAAAACAGAACATCATCACTCTGGAAGATTTTTCCAGAGCGGTGTCTGGTCTGACTGTGCAGACCACGACGCCGGGGCAGAACATCATTGTATTTCGCGGTGTCAGTGACGGCGGTGGATTCTTGGTGGATCCAACTGCGGGGGTTTATCTTGACGAACAGCCCATGTCACACGCGCAGGCAGCCCCAGACGTGTACCCTGTGGATCTAGCGCGGATCGAAGCACTGGCAGGACCTCAGTCTACGCTCTATGGCCAGACCTCTCAGAGTGGCGCGATCAGAATTATCACCAATAAACCGGACCCCGAGGCCTTCAGCGCGAACATCGGTGCAGGCGTCGACTTCATGAGCGAGGGCGATGCGGGCTATAAGGTTGACGGTACGGTCAATGTCCCCCTGAGCGACAGCGTTGCGATCCGGCTATCCGGCTTCTCTTCAAAGCAAGCGGGCTTCATCGACAATGTGCTGGGAAGGACGGTCGTCGATGATGTCTTCGGCACCGGTGGAGGTGGCGGTAAAGACAACGGCGCCCTCGTCGAGGACGACTTCAATGAGGTTGATTGGCAGGGTGCGCGGGGCGCTATCCGCTGGCTCGTCAATGACGCCTGGACGGTCACCGCCAGTGCCAATTATCAGGACCTCGAAGCAGACGGTTTTAATGACTATGACCCCAACGTCGGCGATCTCGAAACCGTCAAGTTTGCTGAAGAGAAGCGAACAGACGAGTGGTACCAGACGTCACTGGTCATTGAAGGAGACCTTGGCTTTGCGCAGCTGGTCTCGGCAACCTCTTATTACGATCGCGAGGTCATGTATCAACACGATACTCAGACCTACGCGGCTTACTTCCATTACTCGTTCGGCATCTACTATGGCTATGCGCTATATGACTTTGGACTGGACCCCACGGGATATCTAACCAATACCGAAACCAACGAGAGCTTCACTCAGGAAATCAGACTGAGCGGCGCAACGGACAGAATGGACTGGACGCTGGGCGGGTTCTATCAGGACTCGGAGCAGTTCTGGGACTTCTATACCTATATCGATGACTACCGGAACTCGCCGGCTTTCGCCGCATTCAATTACTATTATCCGGGAATCGCACCCACCGACTCTTGGTGGAACTCATACCAAGGCACCGATCGGAAAGACAAGGCAATCTTTGGTGAAGTCGACTATGAGCTCATCGACGATAAACTGACGCTCTTGTTGGGTGGCCGTTACTACGAGATTGAGCGGGAATTGACCTACACCGTTGAACGCCCAGATGGGCGTATCGACAGGCCGTATCCGGCTAGAACGATGGAAGACGATGGTTTTAATCCGAAGTACGGACTCGAGTACAAAATTACAGACGACGTCATGGTGTATGGCGTCTACTCCGAAGGATTCAGAGTTGGCGGTGTCAACCGCGGTCGATGTAATGCCAACGGTTGTGGCACGTGGCCACTGGTGTACGACTCTGACACGTTGGAAAACGTAGAGTTCGGGCTCAAATCTGAGTTTGCAGATGGCAGGGTCATGTTCAACGCCGTCTACTACGATATGACGGTGGATAATCAGCAGATCGAGGTAATCGACCCCGCCAACAAACTCGGGACCTTCAGCTCGCAGTTTGGCAACGCACCCTTCCAGGTAGTTGTCGGTAACGTGGGCGAATCCACCATTGAGGGCTTTGAGTTTGAATTCCGTGCACTGATCGGTGACAACCTTGAGGTCGGCGGCAATTACACCGACATCATGGACGCTTACGTCGACACTAGCCCCACCATTGACGAACCTCGCGCCGATGCAGGGTCAATACCAACGGGGCTTGAGCCGCGTTCACAGTTACCCCTGATGCCCGACCAAACCTATAACTTATATTTGGAGTACTCGCCCGAGACGCCGATCCTAGGTGGCAGTGCCAACTTTAGGCTCTCCTACAGCCATGTGGGCGAATCGCTTAATCAGATTACCGATGACTTTGTTTCCTACCGGTTGCCGCAGGGCGACTATGAAGTCATGGATGCGTCTTTCAATCTCGAGATCAATGATTGGGTAGCAAGGATTTACGTCACCAATCTGACGGACGAGAGGGGCATTACTTATGAAGATACTCAGGACTTTGACCCACTATGGGGTCGGTATAGTTCAAACGTCGTGAGACCTCAGACGTTTGGCTTCTCGTTGCGTAAATTCTTCAGATAAACGCTCTCTGCTGGAGGGCAATGAGGGCGCCTTTGGCGCCCTTTTTATTGCCATGCCGCGGGCCAGCGCTCCAGTCCGTGTATCGCATTTCTGATATCCATCGTGAGATTCACTGCAGTCAGGCGCGTGCCCTTGAGAATATCAATGATGGAAATTGTCGAGGGAGAGGAACCCGCGGCGACTAACCCCTCATTCAACACGCATAAACCTCGGCCAAAGCCTTGGCGCGCTAATCGGGAGTCATCTACACCGCGATTCTCTAGTTCATTTTCAGGAAAGACTGGGACTGCAACAGCGGTCGCCGTCTGCGTTCGACCCACATATCGGACCACATCAGAAGCAGTATCGTTAAATATCACGCCATCCCGATACGGCATGGCGTTATGACAGCCCCTAGGCAGATTGCAGACCTCGGCAACTGTCATATCCGGTGAGAGCGCGAGCAGCGCCTGCGTATTTAAGCCGCTGAAGTGAATGCCGTCAGCTGTTACGCGCACCATGTTCAGGTGATACGAGTTGACGAACGCGGGGCCACCTCGGGTGCGCGGGTCAAATGGCTGACCCACCCACGCGTTGCCGTTTTTTGAAAGATACAAGCCCCAGATAAATTCTCTCTGGTTGAGATCAAAGGCCAATACAGAATCAAAGCCCGTCGATGTTAAAAACAGTAAGTGGTCACGGCGGCTGATTTCGTGACAATGCCGAAGGTATTCATTCCTGTAGGAGGCAACAATTTCGAACTCCGGGGAATAACAAAACAGCTCGTCGCTGGCCGCGATCCATATACTGTCCTCGGTAAACTCGATACCGCGCAAGCCCCGGTCCCAGCCGCGGCCGGTAAAGTCGATCTCTCCGGTATTCCAGTCGACTTTCTGTTCCACGGTTTGAGAATCGAAGTCGATTACATAAACGCCGCCGTGGCTCTGACCTTTTTGCGAGCCTCTGACCACGGACGTCGCAATCAGTTTCGGCAGCTTAGCCATCGGCCAGTGCATCCATCTGATCACTCATAACGGGTGAGAGGATGTCCCGCAAGCTATCCAAATTAGACCCAAAGCGACGCCAGGTTTGCACCGAGTCTTTGTAGATAGGCTGTCTTACCTGCTCAGAGCTTGCAGTCCTCACCGCTCGTTTATTCTCATGAAAGTGGACACAGCCCTCCTCAAACGGCAGGCCACAGAATTCCAAAATGCGGCGGACTTCAGGCTCTAGATCCTCTACGACATTTTCATACTGCACCCTGAGAACCTCGCCGGGGAGTACGGCATCCCAATGCTCCATCATCTGAAGATATTCCAGGTAGAACTCCCCAAGCTCAAACAAGTCGTAAGTAAACGTTTGTCCCTTCGCAAAATGCTGCTTAAAACAACCAAAACAGCTATCCATCGGATGCCGCCGGGCATCAATGATTTTAGCGTTGGGGAGAATAGCCTTGATAAAGCCGACATAGACGAAATTATTGGGCATCTTGTCAGTGAAAAAGGGCGCGGTGCCGCGGTGACGGCGAGTCTGCTCCAGATAAGATTCCCCCAGCTCCTTGACGACTTGGGAAGACAAATCCGGCATGCATTGAGGAAAAGCCTGGCCGATCTTCGGCTTGGTGAGGGATTGCGCAATCATGGATATGTCGGGTAGTTCACTGGTCCCGTCAACGAGCGAATGACTGGCAAGAATCTGCTCCAGTAGCGTTGATCCAGATCTTGGCAAGCCAACAATAAAAATAGGATCGGGTGCCTGACACCCCTCCGCACCTTTGTTCTGTTGGAAATACGCCTCGCTGAACGTTTCGCGCATCCGCTCGTGCGCAATCTCAGTCTGAACGGGATCGTAGGCAATGGTATCTCGATGCAGACGATTGGCCAGCGCATAGTTTTCAAAGGACTTACCGTACTCTTTCAAATCCTCATACGCTTTGCCCAAAGCAAAAGCAAAATGGACTCGACAGTCCACCGGTAGTGACGTGTCGCCCACACGTTGGTTCATTTCGTCTATGTCTGAGGGCGTAAACCGAAACGTCTTTAAATTGGCCAGGCTATAGTAAGTCTCTCCGAAATTCGGTCTGAGCTCGATCGCCCTTCGGTAAGCGGCAATCCCTTTTTCCTGATCGCCCACCGTCTTCAACACGTGACCAAGCCCGATATGCGCTCCCGGTAACTCAGGGTCCAGCTCGACCGCCCGCTGATAAGCCTCCACCGCATCGGCAGGTCTTGCTGCCATTGCCAGCGCAGCACCCAAAAAATAATGCGTGAGCGCATTCTCGGGTTGCAGGCTCAATGCGTCATTCAACACCTCTACGGCTTTTTCATAGTGATGCAACTCTTTCAGCACAGTCCCCAGATCGTGCCAAGCGGCAATAAAACTTGGCTCTCTGGCGATGATTTTTTCCAATATTGCGCGAGCGTCCTCATAGCAATTAGCCATCATTGCCAAGCGCGCCAACAGCAACGCCGCATTGACGTCGTGTGGATTCTCTCTCACCAACTGCTGAGCAAGCTTTTCAGATTCTCTAAACTTGCCCTGCACAAACAGTTTGGTGGCTTCATCCAGCTTGGCATGTGCAGGAGATTGCGCGGCAGCTTCCCGACGGAGCGCGTCAGCGTCCGCGTCCATGCCAAGCTTTTGCTTCGCAGCACTTAATTTGCTGAGTAACGGTGGGTGGGCAGGACTCAGTTCCCTTGCGCGCTCAAGATGGATAACGGCCTCTTCGGGACGATTAAGAGTCAGCAAAACCGTGCCAAGATCCTCCTGTGCCTTGGCATGCCCCGGCGCAACTTTGACTGCTCTTTGCAACAGTTCCAAAGCTTCAATCAGGGCACCCCGACGACCTAGGATGGAACCCAAGAGGCACACGAAGTTTATGTCTCCAGGGTCACGTTCCAGCACCTCTCTGCACAGCGCCTCTGCCTCCTCATTTGCGCCGCTCTTAAGATGCGAAATCGCACGCTCAAAGATAATTTTTGGACTGGGATCACTCATCTGGACGGATCTCTTGGCTTTTCATTGACTATCTGATCTACGGGTAAGTTTGCCAGATTCGTCCCGCGCCAACACCCGCATCCGTTGCTATTAAGACGATCGAATGCCAGAGTACAGAGCGCCGGCAGAGTTAGCTGAGCACCTATTCGGAGACCACTGTGACGAATCGCACCACACCCTACGAAGCGGCAGACAACCCCTTTGATGCCAAGGGGCCCTTTTTACTGAGCCTCTTTATGACGCTGGTCGGCTATAGCGTGTTGGTCGCGCTCCCCGCCATCAACGGCGCATGGGTTGAGCAGTTAGGTTTTAGCGAAGTACAGGTCAATCGCGTAGCCTCCGCCGATTTGCTTGGGCTGTTTATCGGCGCTGTCATGACAAGTGTCCTGATCAAACGCTGGGATCGACAGCGTCTGACATATCTGGGGATCGCTCTGGCCATCCTCGCCAATGCGCTGTGTACGCAATATGTCGACTATGACACGACGCTGATACTGCGCTTCGTCGCAGGCCTCGGAGCGGGTTTTTACACCGCAGTAGCCGTTGCTGGACTGGGGGCCCACTCCAAACCCCGAGAGGCCTTTAACTGGATGCTTCTGGCTTTTGCGGTCTCACAATTTTTAGAGTTGCAGTTGATACCGCACCTGACCATGAATGGCATTTACCTGTTCTTCATTGCCACATATGTCGTCACATTGCCTTTTGTCAGGCTGATCCCAAGGGCCGGCTCACCTGCCCCCCTCCCGGCGGAAGTCTCAAACGACAACCAGCGGCCAACGCTTCTCGCCTGGGTCGGAATCGGTGCAATTGTCATCGCTTACATCAACATCGGAGCCTATTGGTCCAATATTGAGCTGGCTGCTGAAGCCGCTGGGCTAGACGGAGATTGGGCCGCGCAAGTCATCGCATGGTGCGTGTTGTTATCTTTTGTGGGCTGCTTCACGGCAATGTGGGTCCTCAAGAAATTTGATTACGACCGCCCACTGCTCGTCACCTTCGTCCTGATGGTGATCTCGGTGGGACTTCTGGCCGTGAATTTCACCGCTGCGCTCTTTGTGTTCAGCGTCGCCATGTTCAACTTTCTCTGGATCTTCATCGATGTCTATCAAATGGGCGGGGTGTCGGTGGCGGATCGCTCCGGAAGTGCGGCAGCCTTCATACCCGGCGCCCAAGGCCTGGGACAGACAGTGGGCCCCTTTGCCGCGTCAGTAATGCTCGATCTTGGGTGGGGCTTTAATGGCGTCTTCATCCTCTGCGCCGCCGCCTCCGCGACTGCGCTGTGTATTTATGCGGTCATTTATATGAAGTATCGCCGCACCACAGCGACGGCATAGCGAACCAACTCGACAAGATGAGCACCGGCAAATCAGCGCGGAGGCTGCGTGCAGGGATGATTGCCGCAATGCTCTTGGTCACCCCGCTGGGTCACGGCGCTCCCGGGACAGCCAAACAGCTTGCTACGGGGCAATCCGAAGGCGGCGATTTAGTGCTTCGGTGTGGATTGCTGATTAATGGCCTCCTTGACGAGCCCCTCGCCGATCAACTCGTCACCATTCAGGCTGGACGCATCACCTCTGTCGAAAGTTTCGACAATGTGCGCGGGAAAATTACCGACAGTGCAGTGATGAACCTCTCCGGCTTCACCTGTCTGCCCGGCTTGATCAACACCCACGTTCATTTCGACACCAACCCGGAGGACGCCGCGGACTACGGCATCTACGCCCGCAGGACGTTCGGACAAAATCTGCGGCTCATTCTCGACAATGCGAGAACAACGCTCCTGACCGGCTTCACCACCGTAAGGCATGTGGGCGCATGGTTCCCCGACGCTGTGTACCAAGCTCGCAAGCTTATCGATCAAGGGCAAGCCATGGGCCCGAGAATTTTAACCGCTGGACCCTATCTCACCATCCCGGGCGGCGGCGGCGATCTGACTTTCCCGGAGATACCGCCCGATCAAATCCCATCGGAGTCACAACAAGGGATTGCCAGCACTCCAGCGGGCTTCGCCACCCGAGCAGAGGCAGCAATTTTGGCCGGAGCCGACTTTTTGAAAGTGATTGCATCAGGAGCCGTATTTTCGATCGGCACCGAACCCGGCGCACCAGAAATGACCCGCGCCGACATAGAAGCAGTGGTGAAGGTCGCGAGGAAGTATGGCAAGCAGGTGACCGCCCATGTCCACAGCGACCAATCTGGCCAGGACGCTATCCTCGCAGGCGTCGACTCTCTGGAGCACGCCTCCCTGTTGGAAGACGATACAATTGTTCTCGCCAGAGACCATGGCGTCGCGCTCTCGATGGATGTATACAACGGCACGTATACCGACACTGTCGGCCGCCAACAGGGCTACCCGGCCGTTTTCCTTGAGCGCAATACGGCTACCACCGAGACGCAACGCGTCGTCTTTGAAAAAGCCTATAAAGCGGGCGTCACGCTGCTCTACGGAACAGATGCCGGTGTACTGCCGCACGATATGGGCGGCTGGCAATTTACAACGATGGTGGAGCGAGGGATGTCGCCCATGGACGCGATCCGATCAGCCACTTCCGTCGCGGCGGAACATTTGGGTCTCGATTCAGACATCGGCGTTATCAGCGCAGGTAAGGTCGCTGATCTCATTGCGGTTCGCGGAAACCCTTTAGAAAACACAAACACCCTTCGTGCGGTCGAAGTGGTCGTCAAAAACGGCTTCTTGATCAAGACCAGCAACGCCCTCCCGCAATAAGTTGAACCCCCCGCAGGACTTGGCCATCATAACGGCCCTAACGACCACCGGCGATCAACATGGACATTGGTATTCCGATCAAGGACCTCGGCCCTTACGACATCGAACCGCTAAAGACCAAAATTATGGGCTTACCTGAAGATGCTTGGTGGGGTAACCAGTATCGCCAGCTTGAGTATGAAGTTCATCAGCACACCCAGTCGATCGTTATGGTCTTTACCAGCGGCGAGGGCTGGCCAAACATTGAAGTCTCCAAGGACGAAGGTTGGGATCTATTGGCCGACGAAGCGTTACCGCTGATGCACCAAATCCTTGAAGATCATTACCCCCCTGGTGGCACCATTATCCGCGCGATGGCAGCCCGACTCGAAGCAGGCGGTATCATCAAGCCGCACACCGATAAGCATCCGTCATTTCACTACGGACATCGCATACATATACCGATATACACCAATCCCAGAGTCAGATTTATGATTGACGGCAGACCGCAACAGATGCCTATCGGTCACGTTTACGAGATCAATAACCAAAAGAAGCATAGTGTGATGAATAAAGGCGGCGAGGGCCGCATTAACTTTATTTTCGACTACATCCCGCCCACAAAAATTCAGCGCTAAATCACTGCACCGCGGGATCGGAAAGCCGCATTCAATCGATGTGCCTTGGAAACGCGCGACGCAGGAAGTCGCGCGCCACTGCTCTGGCCCGCCGCTTGCTGAGCTCCCTGGGCGTCACCAGCAAACCCAGATGCAGGCCATCAATCAGCGCCGAGTAGCCCGTTGCCAACTCCCGCGCATCAACGTCTTGATAACCACCCTCGCGAATAATGTCGGTGAATAAAGCTTCCAGCTTCTGGGCCGCCAGGCGGTCCACGGTTGAGACAATTTTTTGATAAACCGGCCGCGCGCCCGCCTCTCCGTAGTAGGCAAACCATACCGACATCTTTTGCCGCTGGGTGACGCCGCGGCCCAGTTGAAAATCCAGCAGGGCGTCGAGCCGTTCGCCCAGATCGGGAATTTCCTCCCCCTCCATAATCTCGATCTGTCCACCGTGATATTCCTCAGCAACAAAACGCAGCGTTTCCTTGAGTAAATTGTCCTTGCTCTCAAAGTGTAAATTGGCGATGCCCACGCTCAAGCCCGCCTCCCGGGTCACCATCTGCATGGTGATCGCGGACAAACCATGTTGGGCAATGCACCGAATCGTCGCGTCAATCAGCTGCTGCCGCCGCTCGGCTTTCGGGCGGATCTGGCGGCGTTTGCTGCCGGTATCCGGCAACGCTTCTACCACTGCGCCTGACGTATCAGTCATGTTTTTTCTCAGGACACTCTCGGCATTGAGTCTACGGGTATCACCCCAAAGTCTCAACGAAGAATGAACATTCATTC
>WTHO01000091.1 GCA_011523115.1 Halieaceae bacterium
ATCTCCATGGACGAAGATGCTGCGGGCTTTGAGGTCAAAGCACTCGCCAAGGCACTCCATATGCCACTGGTCGAAGAGCCCGCGTTAGGTCTTTACGCACTTGGCCCGAGCGCAATCGCAGGTCACGCTCTAACCAGCGCTAAGGCGCCCGAACTCGCGCTACCTGACCTTGACGGTAACATCACTAGGCTCTCTGATTACCTCGGCCAGAAGGTGATTCTTTACGCCTGGGCACCCTACTGAGGCTGCGCCAATCACCTGTCCGTGTGGCAGGCACTACGAGAGACAATCCGGCCGAAAGGCGCTGAACTCATCACAGTAGGGATGGACACCTTAGGCGCGGCTGGCTGCGCACCAGCCATCCAGGCGGCCAACGCCGCGCACCCCAGCCTCATTGATACGCATCATCAAATGGCGAGCCTCTTTGGCGTCGTCAACATTCCTCAGGCGATATGGATTAATGAGGAAGGCATGATTGTACGACCGGCAGAGTCGGCGCCACCGCCGCCCGCACCCGTATCAGAAGAAGCACCGGCGCCGGAGGGTCTTGATGCCCTGCCCGCTCGGATGCAAGCCATCATGGTCGAAGCCTCTCAGATTCAGAGTGACCCCGCCGCTTATCATCATGCCCTCATGGACTGGGTTGAACAGGGTGAGGCGAGCGAATTTGCGCTGAGCGAGGCAGCAGTCATCGAGCGCTCTAAACCCCAATCAGATGATCGAGCGCGAGGGCACGCTCACTTCGAGCTGGCCAGCGAAGCCGCAACACTTGGCCGCAAAGATTTAGCCGTCAAACACTTCCGCGCGGCTCACGCCTTGGTTCCAGATTCCTGGACCTTCCGCAGACAAGCTTGGTCTCTTGAGCCGGTGGATGCAGCGGGTCCTTTTGCACGATTCTGGCAGGGGCCTCACCCGGATCGACCCGAAGCGTGGCCTTACGAGGGGGATTGGCTGTCGGACATTCGCGCTGAAGGGCCAGCGAATTATTACGACCCGTTCAGCGGCAAGTAAGGTCACTGCAAGCAAGCCTTGGGCGAGCATTTGCTAACAGGAACCCGCTGGGATCAACCTAAATCAGGCTTAATGCCTAAGCCGACCGGCATCGTTCATCGTGAGCGAGCGCTTGAATGCTTGGCGCAGTGGCCGCTATCGCTTATCGCCAGTGGTCACCTCGGGCATTAGCGCTGGCGCGAGTGGACGCCGTCTGCCAACCGCGGCGGGGGCATAGTGAGTCTCAAGGTAATCAAGAATAGGCGCCTCAAATTCGCCCAAGGGCCAAAGTCCGTGCTTGTCTTGCATCCACCGAATGAGCGCACGCCACCCTGCGCGATCGGCGCGGTTTTGTGCGACGAGCGCCAGCGAATGGCAGGCCCCGCATTGAGCGTTCACGATCTGCACGCCTTCGCCGTCTATCAACGGAGACTCTGCACTCATTGCCTCGGCGGCGCCAAAAAGGAACGTCACCCCACCAAGGATCGTCACGAGCGCCAACCGGCCATTCATCATCGCTACACCACCTGAATCGCGATGCGGTGGCACGCGTTGTTAAGGTAGCCCTTTGGGTTCCAGCCCGGCACGACCATGGGTTGTGATCGGCCTGATTGATCCGTCGCCTTGGCCCATACCTCGAAGTAACCCGTTTTCTTGAGCGGCAACGCATAATTAAAGCGCTGCCATGCAAAACGGTTCACTGGCTTTTCAAGCGCTGCGCGGGTCCAGGTGGCGCCAAAATCGGCAGAGATATCGACGTAATCCACCGCTTCATCGCCCGCCCAAGCGAACCCACCGACACGAAGCACATCTCCCACTGAGCAAAGCTTTCCCGACCGAGGCGTCGTGATGAGCGACTTAACGGGCATCGATTCAATGATACACATGGCGTCATCAGCCACCTGACTTCCTCTCGCCACAGGCTCGCAGGGCACTCGATAAGCATTCCCAGTCATTTTGGGCCCATCGTGAACCTTGTTTCGAACTTGGATGCGCTCAAGCCACTTACCACAGACGGACCCAGGCCAACCGCCCACGACTAGTCGTAGAGGGTAACCGTGTTCAATGGGAATGGGCGCATCATTCATTGCAAAAGCGAGCAGCGTCTCAGGCTCGAGCGCTTTGTGCATCGGGACGCCTCTACTGATCGGCACTTTATTGGGGTCGCCCGAAAGGTGGGTATCGCTGCCGTAGTAACCGATGTACACCGCATCGTCACGGATACCGACCTTTTCCAACACATCACGAAGACGGACGCCCGTCCACTTTGGACAGCCCACCGCACCCGTCGTCCACTGGTTACCCGGTGCAGGCGGATCGAATTCACTACGACCATTCCCTCCGCACTCGAGCGTGATTTGCAAGCTAATGACTTCGAACGCTGACCGGAGCTGATCTAGCGTGAAGGACATAGGGCTAGTCACCGACTCCCCGTCAATCAACAACTCCCACGAAGCCGAATTGGGATTAACAGGCATCAACCCATTGTTGCGCACAAATAGGCGATCCGCTTCGGTGACTGCAGTGTCCAGCAGATGGGCAGGCGCTTCCATGTTGAGTGGCCGATCGCTCAGCAGCCTCATCTCTTTGTGCTTGGGCGTCGCTACAGGCGGGCCACCGCTTGCCCGCGAACCGCTTGCAGGCACCAGGGTGCTGGGCGCCGCCATTATCGCAGCGCTTGCCAAACCGCGATTCAAAAGTGCTCGGCGGCTGAT
>WTHO01000055.1:0-6315 GCA_011523115.1 Halieaceae bacterium
AATGACAGATCTGCCGACGCGGCATCAGCAAAGGGGAGCCAGCGGTGGCCGAAGCCCGCGAGGCGAGTCCCTGCATTGCTGACTGAGCGGCTCATCGTCGCGTCAACTCCATAGCGTGAGATTTATAAAAGCCGACATCGACACGATGTGATCGACCGACCAACCACTCCTGAGTCAGCCCTGCCTCCTTGAGGTGTCGCGCGAGACGTTCCGGCGAGACCGGTTCAATCGACGGCGCTCGGTCTGCTCGGGGAAACAATCTGCCAGTCGCGTGCATCAGCGCCAAAAGCGGCGTCTTGGGCGCAAAGGTAAAGACCATCTTGCGATGTATTTGCTGCGCCATGGCTTCCAGCGTCTGCACGCCGTCGGCGACGTCATAGTGAATCAACGAATCCATGGCGACCGCGTAATCGAATGACCCCAAGTCCATGTCGCGCATATCGCCAACAAGGAAGGTCACGTCCAAAGTTTGATTCAGATCACGCAGCCGCTCTCTCGCTAAATTGACCAGCGTGGGCGACAGATCGACGGCCACCACTTCGGCGCCTCGCTGCGCTGCCTCGATGGCCAGCGTGCCGGTACCACAGCCAGCATCAATCAAGGTACTGCCGGTGAGATCGGCAGGTAACCAGCTCAACAGCGTGTCGCGCATCGCGTCGCGGCCACGGCGCACCGTGCGCCTGATGCGGCTCACCGGCGCGTCGGATGTGAGCGCTGCCCAGGCATCGGCAGCGGTGCGATCGAAATAGGTTTCGATCTCATCGCGGCGCGCTTGATAACCGACTGATGCCATCAATCAAATCCTAAAAAATCAAAGAGGTCGCGGTCTTTCATCGGCTCACAGGGCAGCGGATCAGTCCCTGCCCATAACTGCTCAGCGAGCTGCAGATACTCGTCACACACCTCAGTCAGGCCCGGCGCTTCGTCGAGTTCGAACAGGGTCGACTTTTTCAATCGACTGCGACGAATCACATCGAGGTCGGGGAAGTGCGCCAACCGCTTCAGGCCCACCGCCTCGTTAAACCGATCAATCTCATCTGTCGCAGCACTGCGGTTGGCGATCACGCCGCCCAGTCGCACCGCATAGTTCTTGGACTTGGCCTTGATCGCAGCGGCGATTCGGTTCATCGCAAAAATGGAGTCGAAGTCGTTGGCAGTAACGACCAAGGCACGCTCGGCATGTTGTAGCGGCGAGGCAAAGCCGCCGCATACCACGTCACCCAATACGTCGAAGATCACCACGTCCGAGTCATCCAGCAGGTGATGCTGTTTCAACAACTTGACGGTCTGACCCACTACATAACCACCACAGCCAGTGCCGGCGGGTGGGCCGCCGGCTTCTACGCACATCACGCCGTTATAGCCCTCGTGAACATAGTCCTCGGGCCGGAGTTCTTCCGCATGGAATTCGACAGACTCCAGAACATCGATCACCGTTGGCATCAGCGCCTTGGTCAAGGTGAAGGTGGAGTCGTGTTTCGGGTCACAACCGATTTGAATGACACGCTTCCCCAGCTTGGAAAACGCCACAGACAGATTGGATGAGGTGGTGCTCTTGCCGATGCCGCCTTTGCCATAGATCGCAAAGACCTTGGCATTGACCTGCATCAGATCCTCTTCGAGGTGGACCTGAACACTGCCCTCCCCGTCGCCCACGTTTTTGCCCGGATCAATATTATTGACCGGTATGTGTTGATTGGGTGAATTCATGCTGCCACCTCCCCCGTGACACCCTCGAGGAAATCCTCGAGATCCTCTCCTGCCCGTCTCAGGGCATCGATACTTTCTTCATCGGCCCCCCAGTACTCTCTTTCCTGTGCTTCTATCAGCCTGTTGGCGAGCCTTGCGGCCGACACCGGGTTCAGCTCTGCCAGACGACGACGCATCTCGTCATCGAGCACAAAGGTTTCCGATAGTTGTTGGTACACCCAGGGCGCGACGTCGCCAGTGGTGGCAGACCAACCCATGGTGTTCGTAATGTGCGCCTCGATCTGCCGCACGCCCTCGTATCCATGATCGAGCATCGATTCGTACCATTTCGGGTTGAGGAGACGCGTGCGCGTTTCCAGCGCGACCTGCTCATTGAGCGTTCGCACCCGGCCCGTGCCTCCCGAGGTGTGGTCTGCGATGTAGACCGGCACGCGCTCGCCGCGAGCGCGCTGCACTGCACGACTAATGCCGCCCAACGTGCCAAAGTAATGATCGACGGTGGTGACACCCAATTCGACTGAATCGAGATTCTGGTAGGCGAGGTCGACATCCTCGAGCACTCGATTCAGCAAATCCGCTTGCTGGGAAACCTTGCCATGTCGATCGTAGGCGAAGCCCTTGCGCTGGGTGTAACAGTCAGCCAGCTCTTCTTCATCCTCCCAGCGGCCGCTGTCGAGCATCAGATTGACGTTAGAGCCATAGGCACCCTCGGCATTGCTAAAAACCCGCAGCGCCGCCTGCTCCAGATCGCAACCGTGCTCCTGCTGGTACTCCAGCACATGCTTGCGAACATAGTTCTGTTCGATATCTTCCTCCGCGGTCGCTGCCAGCCAGGAGGCTTCCGCCAGCAATTGGGTCTGCATCGGAAGCAAATCGCGGAAGATCCCCGACAGGGTAACCAGCACGTCTATCCGCGGCCTGCCCAACTGCTCGAGCGGCAGTAGGCGCGCTCCCACGACACGCCCATAGCTGTCTTGCCGCGGCTCAGCGCCCAACAGCGCCAGCGCCTGCGCGATGCTGACGCCCTCGGTCTTGAGGTTATCGGTGCCCCACAAGACCAGCGCAACAGACTCTGGCAAAGCACCAGAATCGGCCTGATGGCGGGCCAGTAGCTGTTCGGCCTGCCGGACCCCCTCAGAGTGGGCAAAACGGGCAGGCAAACGGAATGGATCAAAGCCATGCAGGTTGCGTCCAGTGGGCAGGATCTCAGGCGCCCGCAGGACATCACCACCCTTAACCGGCTGGATAAAGCGGCCATCCAGCGCTCGCAGAATGGCACGGAGTTCGTGGTCTTCGCCTAACGTGTTCGCCGCCGCCAACAGGGTCTCAGAGAGAGCGGCCGGTGCATCCTCTTCGCCATCGACCATTGCGGTGCTCAAAAGCCCTTCAAGGGACGCCGGATCAGCCGCATCAACAGCCTGAGCAAAGGCATCGACGTCAATGCCCGTCGCACCGCCCGCCTCCGCCATAGCGAGCAACATTTCACGTCGATCTTCGGTTTTCAGCGGCTCACCCACAACGTGAAGTCCAAACGGGATAAGCGCCTGCTCGATTTCATTGAGCTGATCGCGGACCGTCGACACTTTTTCTGCCCATTGATCGGGTGCCCATTCCACCCCCTCTTCACAAAACTCACATCGCGCGGCCAACGCCTGCACCATGTCGATCATTGCTTGCTCAGCATCCCGCGCGATATCGGCTGGGCGCTGCCGCCAGTGATCGATCGCAGCGCGCAAATCAACCAAATGGCGGTATAAATCTGAGTGGGTAACCGGTGGCGTCAAATAACTGATCAATGTCGACGCGGCGCGACGCTTCGCGATCAAACCTTCTGAAGGGTTGTTGGCCGCATAGAGATACACGTTGGGCAGATCAGCAATCAGTCGATCAGGCCAGCATTGGCCTGACAAACCCACCTGTTTGCCGGGCATGAACTCCAGAGAGCCGTGGGTGCCAAAGTGCAGCACGGCATTGGCACCGAAATCCTCTCGCAACCACCGATAAAAATGAGAGAACACATGCGTGGGTGCAAGCCCGCCCTCAAACAACATTCGCATGGGATCGCCTTCGTAGCCCATCGGCGGCTGGATCCCGACCAGCACATTGCCAAAGGACTCGCCGAGCACAAACAAGTGCTGACCGTCGGTCCATTCCTTGCCCGGTGCCGGCCCCCACTGTGCCTCGATCTCAGCGAGCCAGGGCTCCGCCCGCACGTGGTCATCCACGGGCACGCGCTGATACACATTCGCCTCGGCGCCAAACTGTTTAGCATTGCCCTTGAGGATCGCGTCGCGGAGTGCGGCGTGGGAATCAGGAAGGTCGACCTGATACCCCTCGGCCCGCATCGCCGACAGCGTGTTGTAGAGCGACTCGAACACGCTGAGGTGCGCCGCGGTGCCTGCCGCGCCGCTGTTTGGCGGAAAGTTAAACAACACGATGGCCACTTTTCGCTCCGCAACGGGCGTGTGTCGCAAAGCAACCAGCCGTGTAACGCGGTCCGCCAGACGATTGATGCGCTCTGGCGCCGGCTGCATGTCAAATTTTTCGCCCGCGGAGCGTTCCGAGCGACCGCCAAACACCATCGACCCTGTCGCGCCATCGAGCTCAGGAATCGCGACCATCATAGTCGCCTCAACGGGCATCAAACCCATGGACGAGGATTCCCAGTCCTGCAGACTCTGAAACTCAAGACCCTGCACCGCCAAATAAGGCACATCGAGGGCCTCGAGCATTTCCTGCGCGGCGTCTGTATCGTTGTACGCGGGGCCACCAACCAATGAGAAGCCCGTCAGCGATATCACCGCATCAACAATGGGTTCACCCCGGTCCATGAAAAAGGCCTTCACAGCGGGCCGCGCATCAAGCCCGGAAGCAAAAGCGGGAATCACGCGCAGACCACGCGACTCCAGGGACTCGATGACCGCATCATAATGCGCGCTGTTGCCCGACAACGCATAGGACCGCATCAGCAGGACACCCACAGTGCCCTTCCCCGCTTTTTTGGCTGCTTTGCCCAGCAGTTTTGGGTCATCGGTGATGCGATCAGGCAGACGCTGGTGATAGAGGCCGGTATCCGGGTACTCAAGTGGCGGCTCGTAAGTCATCGCATCGCGAATCACGGCATGGGCATCGCCTGCGTATCGGTTAATCAGAAAGGCCATCATCCGAGCCAGATTGGTCTCAGAGCCTGCCAGCCAGTACTGGAGCGTCAGAAAATAGGCACGCACGTCCTGCGCGGTACCGGGGATGAAACGGAGCAAGCGGGGCAGCCGGCGCAGCATGGTCATCTGTTGTGCACCCGCCGAGCGGCCGGTTTTGTCGCCGCCGCCGCGCAAGCGCTTGAGTAAAGCCAGCGCGCCCGTGGCTTCGGTATCCATGCGGAATCGGCCCATGCGCGTGAGACGCATGATCTCAGGCGCGGACATGCAACAAATCAGGGCGTCGCAATGCTCGCGCCGCGCCGCCAATGCCTCCCGGACCGCCTCAATATGCGACTCAAGAAACAGCATGGTCACGATCACGATATCGCCCTCAGCGATCGCCGTGCGGGTCGCATCAAGCGCGGTGGGGTCTCGATCCCATTCGGTCGCTGCGTGAGAGGAGACACTGAGCGACGGGGCCTGAGTGGACAGTTGCATTGCCGCCCGCGACCAAGCGCCACTGACGTGGTTGTCCAGCGTGACCAATACCACCCGGAGGGGGTTATCGGTCTTAGCGACTGAAGTGCGCTTTTGCTTCATAAAGCGTCTCGACATCAATCACAGAAAGCCCCTGCTCTAGCGCGAAGTGCTCTGTGTTTCGCCGTGCCTTGCCGCGAACGAAGAACGGAATTTTCCGCAACTCCTTCTCGGCTGATACCGCCCAAGCCACCGCACCGGCGTCCACCGGGACCAGCGGCGTCACATTTTCAGGCTGATGCGCGCCGCCACCCTCGCCACCAAGGTGAGAAGGCACAGCGGTGTCATTGAACTCAAAGTCATCGCGGAACATGGTGAGCAGGTGCTCTTCAAGACCCATGATGAGCGGATGGACCCAGGTGTCGAAAATAACGTTGCTGCCCTCGTAACCCATTTGCAGTCAGTAACGAGCGGGATAATCCTGAACATGAGCGGGGGTGGAGATGACGGCGCACGGAATACCGAGTCGCTTAGCAATGTGGCGCTCCATCTGGGTCCCCAGAACCAGCTCTGGCTGCAGATCCGTTACCGCGCGCTCGACCGCCAGATAGTCGTCTGTAATGAGCGCCTCGAGGCCGTATTCGGCCGCAAGAGCGCGCAGATCGCGGGCCCGCTCGCGGCTGTAGGTGCCCAGCCCCACCACCTCGAATCCCATTTCATCCCGCGCGATTCGCGCCGCCGCCAGCGCGTGGGTGCCATCGGCGAAAATAAAGACCCTTTTGCCCGTGAGGTAAGTCGAATCGACTGATCGGCTGTACCAGGGCAAACGACTGTCGCCGACGCTGTCTGGATCGATATTGAGACCCAGTGTCTCTGCCACCTCGGCGATGAAGTCACGGGTCGCGCCCCAGCCAAGAGGGACGGTGGATATGGTGGGCTGCTTGAACTGCCGGCGCAGCCAGTCGCAGGTCAGGTCGCTGACTTCGGG
>WTHO01000055.1:6415-10472 GCA_011523115.1 Halieaceae bacterium
GTTTCGCTGGCACCCCAGTTTTCCTTGCGCGTGTAAGCAGCCATCTCAATCGGGATAACCGGCGCACTGAGTCCTGCGCCTTTCGCCAATGCGCCGGGCTGGTCCTGAATCAACTCACCTGTGCATGACTCGGCAACCATGAGTACTTGTGGCTGGTAGCGCTCGCAGGCTCCTTGCAGTGTCTCGATCACCATTTCAGCGGTGGAGCTCCCGAGGTCTCGGGCTTGAAAGGTGGTCCAGGTCACGGGTGGTCTTCGCCCTTC
This sequence comes from Halieaceae bacterium, assembly GCA_011523115.1. GTDB lineage: Bacteria > Pseudomonadota > Gammaproteobacteria > Pseudomonadales > Halieaceae > Luminiphilus. The sequence continues at coordinate 6,679 of WTHO01000055.1, forward strand.
ACGCTCGATCATGGTGAACAGAAGGTCTGCGTAGGTATCTCCCTGAGGCGCGTGGAGCACCAGATGCACGTGCCGCATTGAGGCCGCGATGCGAATGGCCCCGACGTGCGGCGGGCCCTCATAGGTCCACAGCGTCAGCTCCACGACCCGACCTCCAGACGGCGCTCGCGCATGAGCGGTCGCGCAAACAACCCCGCCAGATCAGCCGCTTGATCAAAGCCCTGAACAGGCGTGAAGATCAATTCGATTGACCATTTTGTGCGGAGGCCCTCAGCCTCGAGCGGATTGGCAATCCCCATCCCACAAACCGTGAGATCCGGCCGGTGCGCTCTCACACGTGACAACGCGGAATCGAGATCAGAACCCTCGACGAGCGAGACGCCTGCGCCCAATTTCGCCAACTCCGGCGCCATTAGCGTTTGATCCAAATAAGGCGTCGCAACCTCCAGCAGCGTCATATCGCATTCATCGCGGAGGAACCGCGCCAAGGGAAGCTCAAGCTGCGAATCGGGTAAAAAGTGAATGGACCGGCCCTGAAGAGATTCTTTAACCTTGGCCAGAGATTTTTGCGCTCGTGCAATCGGTATGGCCAGCGCCTCTTCAACCTGCGCCGGGGTCACGCCCCACTCTCCAGCCGCTGCCTGAAACCAGGCCAATGTGCCGTCAACCCCCAATGGAAAGGGGGCGGTAATCAACTTGGCGCCGCGTTTGATTAACGCCGAGACCGTATCGCTCAGGTAGGGCTGCGCCAACAAAATGCGCGTGCCCGGCCCAACCGGCGGCAAATCGTCCGCCCGCGCGGCTGGAAAGAAATCGACCTCGGTAATACCCAATTGCGAAAAGTGCCGTCGGAATTGCTCTTCGACAATATCCGCCAACGTGCCCACCACCATAAGCCGCTGGCCCGTCTCGGACCCCTCTGGCAGATCAGGCACCATACTGGTCAGGCACTGATCCTCACCTTGAGTAAAAGTTGTCTCAATGCCCGAGCCGCTAAATGCAGAGATCCTCAACCGATTTTCATGCTCCCGTTGGAGTCGCGTAGCGGCGTTGGCCAGATCCAGCTTGATCACTTCAGAGGGACAAGAGCCAACGAGGAACAATCTGCGAATATCAGGGCGTCGTTCCAGCAACTCGGATACCACGCGATCCAGTTCTTCATGACAGTCGGCCATGCCAGCCAGATCACGCTCCCCCAAAATGGCGGTCGCGAAACGCGGTTCTGCAAAAATCATCACGCCCGCGGCAGACTGGAGAAGATGCGCACAGGTGCGTGAACCCACCACCAGAAAAAACGCATCCTGAATTCGTCGATGCAACCATATGATGGAGGTCAGCCCGCAGAAGACGGCGCGTTCACCTCGCTCGGTGGTGACATTGGGAAATTCCCCGGGGTCAGCGCGCGCGATAAGCTGACTCATGATTCAAGCGCCCCCGCTGGATCCAGCACACCTGACCTCGAGTGCACCTCCGCGGTGGAGGTTTGCTTCGCCGCCTGAAATTTCAAAAGAAACTGCAGGGCATTGACCACGTAGCTGGCGTAGGCAGCCAATGCCACCCACATTTGTTCGGTGGGCGTACCCCAATTTGCCAACCACATCACTACATAAGCGGTATGCAGGGCCATCACGACCATGCTCACCATGTCTTCCCAGAAAAAAGCGGGCGCGAACAGGTAACGACCGAACACTACCTTTTCCCAAATAGCGCCGGTCACCATGATGGCGTAAAGCAACGAGGTCTTGATCACCACAGACACGGTCGCGGCCGTGAAGCCGACACCGTTCATCAGGAAGTTGATAACCAGACACAGGCTGATGGCGAAGGCTAGAAATTGTAGCGGCGCGAGGATGCCCTGCACCAATGTCCAGACCGTTGCGTCGCGTCTCGCGCGCTCCGCCGGGGTATATAGCGTCTGCCTCTGCCGGTGAGCAACCGGCTGATCCACGCCCATGAAAACCTCCGACCGTAGCAGGCACTACGGCAGTTATTGTGGGATTCAGGGTAGAGTTACCCCACCTCACTGTCAAACCTTTTTTACATTTTTAAAATTAAGTTATTTAGACACTTAGGCGTGATTTTTAGCCGTTTAATTTGATGCGCAAAGGGGTTTTTCTGACGCCTTAGCTGTGCCAGACTCCGCACTTTCTACCGCAAGGTGTCAACTTATCCAGACACCTTTGTCATTTGGAGGCCGAAAAGGTGTCAAGTTCTGCCCACAAAAGCGTCGAGACGCTCCTGGCAAGCCTTGCTGACTTGCGCATGGCATTGAATGATTCCCTGAGCGTCAAGGATGTTTCAGCGGACACTGGGCTACTGCGCAACCTTCCGCGGGACGCCATGATTGGAAAGCCTTGGCTGGATCTTGTCAGGGACTCCGACCAAGCAGTGGCCAGGGAGGCGCTGCTTGCGGCCCAAACGGCTCCGGGCAGCGCCCACCGCGTTGACCTGGCGATTCTGGCGGGCCCAGAAGAGGAACCGGTGCCGGTTTCTTGCTGGCTAACTCAAGAAACGGATAACGATACCCTGCATATTGCCTGCGTCGATTTGCGCGGTGAGACGAATTTGCGCCAGCAGTTGGTCAACGCTCAGCGCACTCTGGAACAGGACTACTGGAGCAACCGACGGCTCGAAGCGCGCTATCGGCGCATGCTCGACATGGTGGCCGAGGGCTTTCTGGTCGTCGATGACCTTTCGGGCAGAGTGCTGGAAGCGAACACCGTCGCAGCCAATTTACTGCAGTTGGAAGAAGGCGCGCTTGTAGGCCGCGTTTTTCCTGTTGGCCTGGATAACGAGGGGACCCGCGCTCTGACTGAGCTTCAGCGCGAGGCTCGCAGCACTACCGCCGTTGTACAGGGCCATATCACTACGAGCAGCGGAGACGCGTTGTCCACCGGCATCACCTGCCTGAGACAGGGTAATGAGACCCGACTGTTGATCCGACTCGCCGCACTTTCAGAGGACCAAGCGGAGCAGGGCCTTGGCGGTGACAGCTTCGAGACTTCTCCCGATGGCATCCTGATTACGGATCATAATGGGGTTGTCATTGCGGCGAATGCCGCTTATCTCGATATGGCCTGCATTCAGGACTCGCAGCAAGCCACTGGCCGACGGGCGGATCGCTGGCTGGGCCGATCCATTGTTGATCTGGATGTGCTGCTGGGCAATATCCGGCCGGATCGTCCCCTGCAATTATTCAGCTCGGTCCTGCGCACGGAACTGGGCACTCGCCTCGATATCGAGCTCTCTGCGGTCCAGACCGAGCGCTCTGGGCGCCCTCTCATTTTGATGTTTATTCGTGATGTCAGCCGGCGTATCGATAGTGAAGAGAGCACGGAAGTGCACCTACCCCGGTCCATTGAACAAATCACAGGTCGCGTGGGTCGGGTGCCACTCAAACAACTGGTGAGAGAGTCGACTGATGTCATCGAGGCGCTTTGCATTGAGGCTGCATTGAAGCTGACACAGGATAACCGCGCCGCAGCCGCTGAACTGCTTGGCCTCAGTCGCCAGAGCCTCTACACCAAGCTCCGCCGTTTCGATATTGGCGATTCCGAAGATAACGTCGCCTGAGCCCGCCAAAAGCATTCTGCTAGATAACTATACAGTCGTACTGTAAATATAATTTGACTTGACGCTGAACGGCGCCCAACATGGCGTCATGGATCAGTCTGCCCCGGTCAGCGTAGCAGTTGGCAGGGCGTCACCGGGCGCACTGCTTGAACTCCTCAAACCGATTACGTGGTTTCCTCCCATGTGGGCGTTCCTGTGCGGCTGGGTATCTGCCGGACCCG